>NZ_JBIQFG010000003.1:0-159441 GCF_045369345.1 Ureibacillus sp. 179-F W5.1 NHS
AAGTTAGGATTATTTTCATATAAAAGTGGCTCACTTTTCAACTGCGATGGTGGCTCAGTTTTAGCTTATCAAATACATCAATTAAAGATCTCTTGAAATTCCCAGTTCTCCAATATATGGTTGGTTCCTTCGATATATTCCAAGTTCCGAATTCTATATTAATGGGTCTATAAATATCAATTCAATATTTAAAGACTGATTTTCTTTATATTCTTTTACTTTTAACATAATTATGTCTCCTTCTAAGGCCTATACACAGCGTGCTGAACTACCCCGTTATACTTAACATACTATTTATGAACGGGAGAATTTTTATGAGTAAGATAATTTTTAATGAACATCAACGTAGACTATTAGAAACAAACCAAAATGTTGCATCAGTATCAGATCGCGCCATCCAATATACAGCCGAATTTAAAATAAAAGCGGTTAAGGAAAATCAATTAGGAAAAGGACCAGCTCAGACTCTTCATCTCTTGCCTGCCCTTGAGTGGAGACTCGTATATACCCAACAACGTTCAACTTTTCACCCTCCCGTTACATAAATTGTAATTTTCGTAACGTTTTTTAACGAATAGCGAGTATTATACGACCGTCTCTTGTAAAAATACAACCATAAGTTAATTTTCTTATACAATAAAACAGCACCTCTTTACGTTACCCATTGGTTATCGCCACGAGCTTTGTCATTGTCGTTAGTTTGTTAGCCATTCCATGTATAAGTACCCCTGACATGTAAAATGTCATCTCGCCTAATTATCGTACTGCTCACAATATCCAAGTATTAAAACGATACTCCATGACGGTACAACCTTCATGAGCTTTTGATTTTCTAGTAAATCATTTTCTTTTTGTCTCACTCAAAATCTTCACTTTTAAATATTCACTATCTTTATGTATCCGTATCATTACCACCTTTAGCATTACGAGCTTTCTCATTGTCTTTAGTTTGTAGGTTTTGCAGTATCATAAGTCCTGTTGACATGTAAAATGTTATCTCTCCTAATTATCTTATTATTTTCACAAACACAGTACTAAAACAGAATGCCTTGATGGTACTACCTTCATGAGCTATGAATCTCATACAATCTTTTTTTGTTGTCCAATGCATAAATTTCTCACAAAAAACAAAAAGCACTTGTTGCCTATAGTTAAAGTAGACAATCAAGTACTTTATTCAATGTTTTACTTTCTATATAGTTTAGTTGTGCAATTTAAGTTTTTCTAAATAAAATCTATATAGACCCTTTAAAAACATCTACATCGTTTTCGTTTAATACTGCTTTTATTTCATTACCTTCAAAAACAACCATGTAGTCATTTGGTAAAGCAAGAACTTGAATGATTTCAGGTTTAATTTTTAGTAGTTGATAAGCATATAGAGCATACAACTCTGTAGTATTATCATCCTCTACAGGACCTATATACCAACCTGAATCTCCTTTTTCAACATCTCCATTTCTTTGTAAATATATTTTCTCGAGTTCTAGTACACCTTTAGAAAGTATGATTTTATCACTAAATTTTATTGATAAACCATCGACATTCATCTTTTTCAAAAAATGACCTTGTTCTAGTTGTACCCACAATGCTAAAGTTAAATCTTCTGTTATATCTTCAAATGGGTTTTTAGAGTAATCTGGAGTAGTCAATATAAAATCCCCAGTTTCTCTCTCATGTAAATAATAGACAGACCAACCTACTTGTAAAGAGAATCCATGAATCAATTTATTACGGTCTACCTGTGCTAATATAGCGAATAAAATTTCTACTTGAGGTTGTAATTCTTTTTCGGCAGTCACTATAATGGTTTTACCCATAATACTCTTTTCAAATTTCTTCATTTCTTCAACCTCTCTTCTATAGCTATTTTTAGAGCTTCTCTAGCTTGTTTCTCTTTTTCTAGCATTTCCATTCTAACATTAACAGGAACCTCTCCCATCTTAGAATGTCCTTTCCAATCAGCCCAACTATGAGCTCCCTTAGACGCATTCGAAGATTTTCCAAGACCAACAAAATTATCTTTTAGATTTAGAATTTCTATTTGTTGTTCTCTAGTTAACCTACTGAATCCATCCATTTCAGTTATTTCTTTCATTGAAACAATATGGTCTGCTTCAAACTTATCAACTTCATACCCGTACACTGGGTCTACTTTAGGACCATCTGGATTAACCATTTTTCTTATATCGTTACTTGGTGTCTTTTTCCTCAAACTTTTATATTCATCTTTTGTAACACCATTACCCGTACCCTTATCTACCTGCTTCTTCTCAAGATCCTTTATGTATTCCCCTAGTTGTTTTACTTCTAAATCAGAAATTGTTTTATCTTGTATCTCTTTCGTCTTATCTACAGATTTTGAGAGGTTCTTAATATTTTCTGCTTTATCCACAGTTTTTGCAATGTCTTCTGAATTATCGAGCACATCCTTCGCGACTTTTGCTCCTTTTATAACTTTTATCGCTTTACCCAGCGGAGTCATAGAAGCTCTTGCTATGGCTCTTTCAGAATCTGAACCGCTTGGGTCAAAAAGAGTAACTATATCACTTAGAAAGATTTCATATAATAAATCATCTACTGAATTTACTAATTGAGAAATAGCATCTGGTGTACCAGAACTATTTCCCCCCAATACTTGCCTTTGACCTTCATATGTAAATAAATATTCACCAGTATTTGGATCAATGGCTCTATTAGTATTAAATTGGGCATATTCATCCATCACTTGTATTTTACCATTTGCATCAATAGTTATGTTATTTTTTCCTATCACATTAGGTAACATAGGTACTTGCCTAGCAATTTTCTCTTCAGCCTCTGCATACTTATCCATCGAATTTTGAAGGAAGGATACTAACTTCTTCATATTCTTTTCAATCGTTTGTAATTCATTCGATATTTTGTACAATTGATCACCGATGCCATGTCGTGCTTTAATACGGTAATCGATTTGAGATCGGATGGATGCAACATTGTCTGTAGTATTCGATACTTTTGTGGCAACTTGTGAAAAGCTAGGGGTCAAATCATTAACTCTATCAATATCGACTTTTATCTTTGACATGAATGTTCTCCACTAAACTCATTCCCTTATTATTTTCATTAATAATGTTCCCATGTTCATCCGTTAATCATGGGAAACAAAAAGGATGATTTTAAAATATGTTACTCTACAATTATAGTAAATTAAGGTAATTATACTATATAGCAAAAGTAATTTCCATAATTTAACTACATTCAGTTGTGCTAGATTACTTGTTTAATTGAGCCCTATCATCACAAAAAAAGACACCTAACGAATCTATTAGGTGTCCTCACTCTTATCATTTTGCTACTACGTAATTATTTAAACTCTTCTCTTATTCTCCAAATCAGTTCTAAAATATTTAAGAATAGGTTAATGAAATCTAAATATAAATCTAATGCCGAGCTTACAACATCCTCTTCTGAAACATGCCCTTTTGCAATTCGATTAAAATCGTAAATTGTATATAAGACGAAAATTAAAATAATGACTGCTGCTAAAAGCAATAATATGAAGTTAGACGGCGTAAAGAAGAAGAAAACGATGGAAACTAAAATCGCAACTAATAGAATTCCAAATAGATATCCACCCCACCCAGACAAATCGGATTTTGTAACACTACCAATAAACCCTAGAATGGCGAAGATTACTATTGTACCAATTAGAGTAATAAGTACGGTTTCCATACCTAATTGATTGATGTAGAATTGCGTACTCCAGAAAAACGTAATCCCTACTAAAAATGGGATACAGTATAGGATAGTATTCATCATTCGAATGTTTCGCACAAAGATTGCGATAATTAATAACAAAATGGTAATGATGGATACAGGTAATAGAACAGTTGGTGGTAACACACTACCAACAAAGAATCCAACCCCTGTTAAGAGCCACATAATAGCAAAATGCTTCAAGACTTTACGTAAAATATTTGTGTTTTTCAATTTACTTGCCTCCTATTTTCTAAACCAATTATATATACTTTATAACCAATAATAAAGTTTCATTTTTTTATTGATTACACCTCCAAATTAGTTCGATGTAACGTATTCATCCTATGTTCATATTATTCGATTTTTAAAAGAAAACAGAAGCAAATAAAAAAGCCTTCCTAAATTGGAAGGCGTGATGTTGTAAAGAATTTTTTTAATTGGTCTAACTGTTTTTCCGCTTCCATTTTAGAAGTGGCCACAACACCAAAGTAAAATTTACATTTAGGTTCTGTCCCGGAAGGACGGATAGCAACCCATGAATCATTGTCTAATACAAACTTTAATACATTTTCCTTCGGTAAAAGAATATCTTCAATGGACCCATCTGCATTTATCGTAACACTAGTTAAATAATCTTCTACTCTTATAACAGGTATCCCGCCAATTTCAGTAGGTGGATATTTTCGAAAGTCATTTAAAATAGCTTTCATTTTTTCTTGACCGTCTTTTCCTTCGAACACTTTGGATACAAGGGCTTCTTGATGATATCCGAATTGTTTAAACAAGTCATTTAAAACATCCAACAACGTCTTTCCGTGCAATTCATAATAAGCAGCCATTTCCGCAACTTTCAATGCGATTTGAACCGCGTCCTTATCTCGAACAAAAGTTTTCATTAAATAGCCATAACTTTCTTCATAACCAAATAAATAAGTATGTTGTTTCGTTTGTTCAAATTCTTCTATTTTTTCAGCAATAAATTTGAAGCCAGTTAATGTATTAATCGTATTGATGTGATATTTTGATGCAATTTTAGCGCCAAGTTCTGACGTTACAATGGTTTTAATGATAGCTCCATTAGAAGGCAGCGTTCTATTTTCAAATTGGTTTTGTAAAATATAATGTAATAGCAGTGCCCCTAATTGATTGCCAGTTAATAGTTCATATTGTTCCCCGTTACGAACAGCAACCCCGATTCGGTCCGCATCCGGATCTGTTGCGAATAAAATTGTTGCCCCAACTTTTTCTCCTAATTGCATCGCCAAGTCAAATGCAGCCGGTTCTTCTGGATTCGGGTATTCTAACGTTGGGAAGTGACCATCTGGAGAGGCTTGCTGTTCTACTACATGGACATTATGAAATCCAAGCTGTTTCAATCCTTCTATAACAGGGACTAATCCCGTTCCATGCAACGGGCTATAAACAATGTTTATATTTCGATCAATATTGTCCCGATCTTTTACCGTTAATAGCTTTTCAATATATTTTGCATCAAAGTCTTCTAATATCCATTGGACTAACCCTTCCATTTCTAATAACTTCAAGTCCCAAACTGCGATGTCAAAAATATCTTCAATTTGCTCCATCGATTTAATGATGGCTTCGGCACCTGATGGTACAAGTTGAGCACCGTCTTCTCCGTACACTTTGAAACCATTGTATTGTTTCGGATTATGACTGGCTGTAATGACTACTCCTGCAAAGGCGTTCAATTCCCGAACCGTAAAGGAAAGCTGTGGTGTTGGTCTTGGTTCCTTATAAATATAGGAATTTATCCCATGGGCGCCCAGTACACAAGCTGTTTCGATGGCAAATTCTTTTGAAAAAAGACGCGTATCATAGGCTATTACTACACCACGTTTTTTTGCCTCATTTCCTTTGGATTCAATATAACGGGCCAATCCATCCGACACGCGACGTATCGTATAAATATTTATGCGATTCGTTCCAGCACCAATTAAACCGCGCATGCCTCCTGTACCAAAGGAAACATATTGATAGAAACGATCTTCCATTTTTTTCTCATCTTCAGAAATCGCATTCAATTCTTCCCACAAATCGTTTGGTAATTTTTGAGACTTCCATTTCGTAAAGATTGCTTTCATTGAGATACCTTCCTTTTATCATGTTGAATGATAGTATAAAAAGTCTTCTTTACTATACTTATAAAGAAGACTCGGCCACATTCTTAGCCGAGTTCGTAAATGTTTAATACTTTGGATGTTGATGCCATTTCCAAGCACTTTGAATAATTTGTTCTAAATTTCTCTCTGCTTTCCAACCGAGCTCTTCATAAATTTTATTTGAAGAGGCAACTAATCGTGCTGGATCACCCCTTCTCCGTTTTGTCATTTCCACGTTTGCTTTCAACCCTGTCACATATTCACAAATTTCAATCACTTCTTTTACCGAGTAACCTAATCCATTCCCAAGATTGTAGGTCGCCGTTTTATTTTTTCCATCTATTAATGATTGAAGAGCTACTATATGAGCTTTTGCAAGGTCTGTAACATGTATATAATCACGAATACATGTCCCATCTGGTGTGTCATAATCATTACCAAAAATTGATACTTGCTCTCTTAATCCAGCTAAATGTTGCAACACGATCGGAATAAGATGGGTTTCTGGATTATGACTTTCACCAATTTCTGCAGTTTCATCTGCACCGGCTGCATTAAAATACCTCAATGTAACATAATTTAACCCATAGGCCGCAGCATAATCTTCTAGAATTTGTTCCACCATAAGTTTGGATTTCCCATAAGGATTGATTGGATTTGTTTCGACCGATTCATTAATTATTTCCACTTTCGGAATACCATAGGTAGCAGCTGTGGAAGAAAAAATAAAATTGTTCACGTTATTATCGAGCATAACTTCCAGCAGAGTAAGGGTAGATACAATATTATTAGCGTAATATTTTTGGGGATTACTAACCGATTCTCCTACTAAACTATTTGCCGCAAAATGCATTACTCCATTAAAAGCATATTCGGAAAAAAGAGTACGTAAATCCGCTTCATTTCCTAAATCCCCGTGGATAAAAGTTACCTTTTCGTCAACCGCTTCGATATGACCGGTTGAAAGGTTATCTAAAACAACAACTTGTTCTTCTTTCACTAATTCTTTTACAACATGACTACCAATATAACCTGCGCCACCTACGATTAAAATCATTTCCTAACCCCTTTTAATTCGATATCATTATTACTTAATTGCGGTTAAAGCTACTAGCGAAAAAATACATTGCTTTCATATATGTATTTTTAGAAAAACGCCTATTCCTTTGTACAATAAAGTGGATTACCCTTTAGTACGCATCCTTTGATCCTAATAAAACGAATACGGTTTTGAATATTAATTTTAGATCAATGATCATATTTCGTTCTTCCATATATTTCAAGTCCAGTCGAACCCATTCATCAAAGCCGATATTACTTCTACCACTCACTTGCCAATAACACGTTAATCCTGGAGTTACCTTTAGCCTTTGTTTTTCATAGTTAGAATATTGGGCTACTTCCTCTGGAAGGGGGGGCCTTGGTCCGACTAGACTCATATCCCCTTTTAGCACATTGATTAATTGGGGAAGTTCATCAAGACTTGTTTTCCGAATAAACTTCCCAATCCTCGTAACCCTTGGATCCTCTTTCATTTTAAATACAGGTCCATCCTTTATATCGTTTTGTTCTAGTAATAACATTTTTAACTCTTCTGCATTGGAGACCATGGAACGAAATTTGTAAATTGTAAATTCCTTTCCGTTTCTACCGACACGAACTTGCTTAAAGAAAACTGGACCATTTCGATTTTCTAATTTAATAAGTACCGTAATAAGTATAAAAACAGGAATTAGTATAATCATTCCAAGTAAGGAACCAATAATATCCATAATTCGCTTACTGATTAAATATCCTTTATGTTCTTTCAATATAACCGGACTAATCTGCTCCCTTCCCTTTTTTCTTGTAGCCTGTTCATTTGTAGTTGTGACAGACAATATGATTCACCATCTCTCAATCATAAATTAGCGCATTTGGTTTTAAAGGTTTTACTACTATCTATTTTTCCTATTACTAGATGTTCATTAAACGTCCTAATCTATTGAACTTGTGTATAGAATCTTTTCATTAATATTTCTTTTAATAATTGTTCTACCTGTGGTCCAATCTCTTTACTGTTCAATGCAAATTCCAAAGTTGTACGAATAAATCCAAGTTTTTCTCCAACATCATAACGGACACCATCAAACTCATAACCATAAACAGGTTGAATTTCATTTAATTTTTGAATAGCATCCGTTAATTGAATTTCCCCACCTGTACCAGCTTCTTGATTTTCTAAAAATTGGAAAATTTCAGGAGTTAAAATATATCTTCCCATAATGGCTAAGTTGGAAGGCGCTGTACCTAGTGGCGGTTTTTCAACAAATTGATTTACTTTATATAATCGATCGAATTGACTAATTGGATCAATAATTCCGTAACGATTCGTTTCTTTATCGGAAACTTGTTGAATACCAATCACAGACGATTGAATTTGTTCGTATTGGGCTATTAACTGTTTTGTACAAGGAATATCCCATTGTACAATGTCATCCCCAAGTAGTATTGCGAAAGGTTCGTTCCCTATAAATTTCCGAGCACACCAAATGGCATGTCCAAGTCCTTTTGGCTCTTTTTGTCGTATATAATGAATTTCAATTTGGGAGGACTGATTCACTTTTTCTAAAACATCTACTTTCCCTTTTTTTAAAAGGTTTTCTTCTAATTCCATATTTCGATCGAAATGGTCCTCAATTGCCCGTTTCCCTTTACCTGTCACAATAATAATTTCCTCAATCCCCGATTGAATCGCTTCTTCCACGATAAACTCAATCGTTGGTCGGTCTACAATCGGAAGCATTTCCTTTGGCATCGCTTTTGTCGCTGGTAAAAAACGTGTACCTAAGCCGGCAGCAGGTATAATAGCTTTTTTAACTTTTTTCATTCGTAGGTCTCCCCTTCAGTAAAAAATAAAGTTAATGGATAATGCTTTCTTCGATTAAGAGCTGGGTAATTTTTTTCTTATAAGCTTCTACACCTGGTTGATCGAATGGATAAACATCTAATAAATAAGCACTCATCGCACATGCCTTCATAAAAAAGTAAATAACATACCCCACGTGAAAAGCATCAAGACGATCTACTTCTATTTGTATGATTGGTACGCCCCCTTCTGCATGGGCAAGGACTGTACCTTGTTTTGAAATTGAATTGATTTCATTAAATGTACGGTTACTTAAAAAATTTAAATAGTCATCATTTAATGTCTTATACGGGATGTAGTAATCATCTGAAATCTCTTTAAAATGAAGAAATGTTTCAAAAAGTAATGGACTGCCATCTTGAACAAATTGACCTAATGAATGTAAATCCGTTGAATAATTTACCGAAGCAGGAAATAATCCTTTTTTATTTTTCCCTTCACTTTCTCCAAATAATTGCTTCCACCATTCATGTATCGAAGTAAGAGCTGGTTCGAAGGATGCTAATAACTCAATGCGATAACCTTTGGTGTATAAAGCATGACGAATAACGGCATAACGGTATGCCTCATTTTTTTCTGGGCTACTATCTTTCAAATCAATTGCCGCCTTTTTTGCTCCTTCTAGTAGTTCGCAAATATTTATTCCTGCAACTGCAATAGGTAATAACCCTACAGAAGTTAAGAGTGAGTAACGTCCACCTACATTGGAAGGGATATCAAACTTACGATAACCATTGTTTTCAGCTATCACTTTTAGTAGACTATTTTCCGGATCTGTTGTGACAATAATTCGGTTTTTTGCCTCCTCTTTATAACGCTCTTCTGCATATTGACGAAGAACTCGGAAAGCAAGGGAAGATTCCATCGTAGACCCTGACTTTGAAATGACATTAATATAAAATTCTTTGTCATATAGACTTTCAATTAATTGATTCATATAAGCCCCGCTTAAGTTAAATCCTACATATATGACGTCAATTCCCTTTTCGTGATGTTTAAAATAAGGAGAAAGCGCTTCTTGCACTGCCTTAGCCCCTAAATAAGAACCACCAATCCCAATTACTACTAATACATCTGCCCGTTTTTTAATTTCATCTGAAACCGTTAAAATGGATTTTAAATACTCCTCATCCATTAGTAACGGTCCATTTAACCAACCTATTGGTTCGTTATCAGCTTCTTCTAAATGTTGATGTATCATGGAAACTGATGAAGCATAATGAGATACATCTAAATTTAAAAATCGTTCATTGATAATTGTCGTTAATAGTAATTGAGCCAATTTAATCCATCCCCTATCTGGAAATAAACATCCTTATATAGAAAAAATTAACAATTTCTATTAAAAAAAGAGAAAGCAGAATGTCAATTTCTACTGTCTATTAAAATTTCACCAAAGCTTCAACCATTTTTTAAGACTATCTTCCTACATCCACTAGAAGTTCAGAACAGGTATTACTTCTAGGAAAGTGATTTCCTATACTTTATATGAAATTTATAAGTACAATATACCATCTAAAATAATAACAAAGAGTATTTTTGAAATAAATTGTACCGTTCAATTTATAAAATTAAATATTTCATTCAATCACTCTGAACAAATAGACTTATTTAATTATGTTTTTTGAATTAATGAAAATTAACAATAAGACAATATATCTAGTTAAAAGGTAAAAAGACTCCGCTTTTTCTTCGAAGAAACGTCTGGTTCATACATAATTAACGAGTCATTTCCTATAATTCTTTTGTTATTTTCCATAAAAAGGTCTACTAAATCTAAAAGTTTATGCTTTTCTAAATAAAAAAGACCTTGTTTAAAAAGAAACGGTCTCCTTTTTACATGATGAGCATCTGAACCATAAGTATGAACTAAATTTGCTTTCATAAGCTCCATTGATAATTTTTGAATGGTACGTCCAAAATGACCGACAATACTTCCAGCCGTTATTTGAGCTGCTGCACCCTCTCGAATTAATCGCTCAAGTCGTTCAGGCTTTTGTGCGATAGCTTTATTCCGTTCTGGATGAGCAATGATAGGTATAATCCCTATTTTGTGTAATTCGTGAATGATATTTTTTGTATAGCGGGGGATATGATTGGATGGTAATTCTAGAAGTAAATAGTTCGAATCGGCCAAAGATAAAATTTCCTTCTCCTTTACTAAATTAATGATATCTTCACATAAACGAACTTCGTGACCGAGGTGGATTGAAAGGGGGATATGGCGTCGATGTAATTCGTTTTGTAGTTCATGTACTTGCAGTTTAACTAGTTCAGCAGAAACATGATATTGGGGATGACACGTATGGGATGTGGAGATAATGTCAGAAATCCCTTCCTTTGTAGCAGCTTCTAACATATCAATTGATTGTTGGAAAATTCCAGGTCCATCATCAACGTTAAATAAAATATGGCTATGAATATCAATCATTCAAATACACCTACTTAAAAAGTTTTTGAAAAGAGGTATCCATCGAAAGCTAGGAAATACCTCTTAATCTGAAATTTAACTAATTTTGCTTTTCTATGTTATTGATAGTAGAAATAGTGATTCTTTTCAATAGTGAAATTATTTAATACAACTCCGATCATATTCGCCTTTGATAAGGTTAGCATTTCCTTTGCCTTAACGGCCATTTCCTTTTCTGTTTTTCCAGAATTAATAACTAAAATCGTCGCATCACATTTATTTGATAATATTTGTGAATCGGTAACAGTCAAAATTGGAGGTGTATCAAAAATAATTAAATCAAACTGACTCTTCAACGTTTCAAGTAATTGATTCATACGATTCGAATCTAACAATTCAGCAGGATTAGGAGGGATTGCACCACTCGGAAGTACGTAAAGTCCTTGTATATCCGTTAGTTGGATTGCATCACTTAATTCACACTGTCTAGTTAGCACTCCAGATAATCCATAGATATTTGAAACTTTAAATGTATGGTGGGATGTAGGTTTTCGCATATCCGCATCGACTAAAATAATTCGCTTGTCCTCGCCAGAAAAAACCCCTGCAATATTTGCAGCTGTCGTTGATTTCCCTTCACTCGGCCCAACTGAAGTAACAAGAATCGTTTTAAAGTCTTTATCGGGCATGGAAAAATTTATGTTTGTACGAATCGTTCGATATTGTTCAGCTATAACGGATTTCGGATTTTCCTTTACAATAACCTTTCTTGCCATCGTATTCCTTCTTCTTTTTTTCCTAAACAAGTTTTTCCCTCCTACTTTTACTACGACTTAATTCTGAATTTGGGGAATAGGGACGTTTATTTAATTCCTTTTCAGGGATTGGGCTTACAATACCGATAATAGGAATTCCTAATAGTTCTTCTACATCTTGTTCAGTTTTAATTGTCGTATCTAAATATTCACGTAGGAAAGCAAGTCCGACTCCAACTAGTAAACCGATCATTGTCGCAATAGCAATATTCATTAATTCATTTGGTTTTACATGACTTGGATTTTCAAGATGGACAGCAGGAGATAAAATGGTAACGTTGTTAGCATTCATTAAAACAGGAATTTCCTCTTGAAATACTTCAGCAATTGTATTCGCAATATTGACTGCTTCGAAATATTGTTCGTCTTCAACACTTATACTAATAACTTGAGATTCTTCAACATTTGATACAGAAATTTGTTCAGATAATTGGGGTGTCGTTTGATTTAAATCCAACCGTTCTATGACTTTATCTAGGATGACGGGACTTTTTATAATTTCATTATACGTATTGATCAATTGCAAGTTTGCTTGTATTTCTTGACTTTGAATTGATTCTGTTTCACTTTTTTGTTCATTGACTAGAATTTGAGTGGAGGCTTGATAGACTGGCGTCAAAATAAAATAACTAACGACGGATGCAATAATAACGGAAATAATCGTTAACGAAACTATTAAAAATAATCGTTTTTTAATCACTTTTAAAATATCTTGTAAACTTATCGTTTCTTCCAATTAGGCCATCTCCCCTAAACTAGCAATTTTATATTATCCTATTTATATTTATTTTCTATTGAATAAATAAAGTACTATTTCATACATTTTTTTCAATTAATTTGATTCTTGTTGAATAAATATAATAATACTTAGCCATATAATAGCTTTTAAAAAAGTAGTCCATTTCTTTGGACTACTTTTTTAGAAATAATCTATAAATGTTGGAATTCCTACGGGAAGTACATCTTCCAAAACCGCGATAGTGTCATCTGCACCTTTCAACCGTTCAATCTTTTGAAGATATTTAGGCCGTTTATATCCGAGTAGCATCGTAGTTACCGTTTGGATCGACATTTCAACGGTTATATCTTCACGATCATTTTCGTCGACTGTAGATATTTTTACTTTCCAGTTTTCTGAGACAATATCATAAATGCCATTATTCCATTCCACTAATGGATCGCTAATATGGAATCGAATATGGAAATTAGGTTCATCGAAAGGATAACGTTCAAGAAATTTTAGCACATCCACAATTCTAGCCATAAAGTATGGTGAAACCTTTTGAATGATTTCACTATCTTCTAGTAAAAAGGCAACCGGCTCATTACCAGCTGTTTTTCCATAGGCATTGTATACCATTGATTTATGGGCTGATACAAAATTCCATAATCCTTTTCTTGCTTCTTCTTGTAAATAAACAATTTCATCTATATAAAAGTTTTCTTCCATAATGCGATAAAACATATAGCCTTGCGGTTTATTTTCCTCATCATAGTAAACAGCTGCTTGAAGCTGCACATTGGAATCAATAAATTTTTCTTCCCAATAATCTTCATGAAATTTTTCATTCCAAGCAATTGAATTTCGAATCATCGCTCCGTGGGCATGGGAGGCATATTTTTCATAAACATGTAAAACATCTTCATCTAGTGTGTCTACTCGTCGAATTTGACCAGCTACTTCTTTATAATTTGGGAATTGGGTATCTTTCACTTGAAATTCCACAATATCACTCATAATTTCCCAGCCCTTTTTCCGATAATAGGGAATCGAAAAGGGGAATAAATAAGAAATATAACGATTATCATTACGCATAACCGTTAATGTTTCTTTAATTAGCTGATCCATTAAACCTTGTTTTGAATACTCTGGATACGTACCGATTGCGGTTATTCCTCCCATTTCATAGGCGACTCCATAAATATTTACTTGAAACGGGAGACTTAAAATTTGAGATACTAATTGATCTCCATCAAACCAACCAAGGGCGTGTCCGACATGAAATTGTCGACTCTTTTCACTAACAAAACGCCGGTCTTTTTTTATGGACATGGACATTTGAAAAACATAGTTCAATAAATCAATGGATTGGCCCATTTCGTCCAATCGGATTTCCCGCATTACTAATCCTTTATGTTGAACCAACATGATCACCTATTCCGAAAATTTTTCATCGATTTTATACTTTTAAGATACGTTATCTTTTTACTTTTAATTCAATTAGTAAATAGATTTTGCCAGCTTTTTATGAATCTCACTTAAACTTATCTATTAAAATAACGAACGTAATAGTAGAATATCGTATCTTTCTATTATTATATGCTTGTGAAATCTATAATAATCACTATTAAAATAAAAACTCTTTTGAAATGAATTCAAAAGAGTTTTATCAATTTCTATGAGTTTAATTCTAGATGAGTTTTTAATGTTGATTTAACAGTTTCTAATTGTGTTTCATCAGGTATATAATAATAAATTCCATCAATTTTTGTACCATTACCGTCATTTATATATAGTTGCTCAATATTACCGAAACTATTTTTGTAATTTTTTTGCATCGTCATTAATTCATCATAAGATGCATTGACACGCACATTATCCTCAATTGATTCGAAAATGGATTTATAGTTCAATGCTGTATCAACGCTTACTGCTGAAGAAGCAATTCCTTGAATCACTTTTTTCTGACGATTTTGTCTACCAAAGTCTCCTTCCGGATCTTCATATCTCATTCGAACATAATTTAATGCACTATCTCCATCTAAAGTAATGGTTCCTTCAGGGAAGTTCGAACCGCCATATTCAAAGGCAAGGGTGTTATCTATCGTAATACCACCAACGGCATCAATGATGTCTTTAAAACTTTCCATATTTACTTGTACAACATAATCAATTGGAATTTCTAATAAATTTTCTACCGTTTTACGGGATAATTCAATACCACCATAAGCAAATGCATGATTGATTTTATCCATTCCATGTCCTTCAATTTCTGTATATGTATCACGTGGTATACTTAACATTTTAGAATCTTTCGTTTCCGGATTAACTGTTACAACAATCATCGTATCCGAACGACCAGAGTCACCTTCACGTTCATCTACCCCAAGTAACAATATCGAAATCGGTTCTTGTTCTTCCACATTGACGTTTACTTCTCGAAGTTCAGATTTATCTAGTTCTTCATATACTTTATCGACAGTATTCTTTGCATCAAAGTATACTTTTGCCACCAGACCAGCTACTGCCAAAATGAAAAGTCCTAACGTAATACCAACCCACTTCAGCACTTTTCGTTTTTTTGACTTCACTTTGTCTGTGCGTTTTTCTTTTACCACCTTTATGCCTCCTTTTAAATCTCCATATGTTGCTAATTAACTAGTGCTAAATGTAGCATATATTATTTTTTATCGATTGGCTACTCTTTTTGCAACCCCTTTTTTAATGTTTTTTAAATTGTCTAACTAGATTATATAGAAATTTTCATCCAAAAGAAAAAGGGAGCCCCCAAAACGGAAGCTCCTTTTCATTTATTTTGCATATTCGACTGCTCGTGTTTCACGAATAACCGTCACTTTTATATGACCAGGATAATCTAATTCTTCTTCAATTCGTTTGCGAATATCGCGTGCTAAACGGTGGGAAGCAAGATCATCAATCTTCTCTGGTTGTACGATAATACGAATTTCACGGCCTGCTTGGATTGCGTATGACTTTTCTACGCCATCATAACCTTCAGAAATTTCTTCTAGTTTTTCTAAACGGCGAATGTAGTTTTCAAGGGTTTCACTACGGGCACCAGGTCTTGCTGCTGATAAAGCATCCGCAGCTGCCACAATAACCGCAATAACTGACGTTGCTTCTGTGTCACCATGGTGAGATGCGATACTGTTAATTACAACTGGGTGCTCCTTATATTTAGAAGCAAGCTCAACACCAATTTCCACGTGACTACCTTCCACTTCATGGTCAATAGCTTTCCCAATATCATGAAGTAATCCTGCCCGTTTTGCTAATGTTACGTCTTCTCCAAGCTCAGCTGCCAGGAGTCCTGCTAAATGTGCTACTTCGATGGAATGTTTTAACACATTTTGACCATAGCTTGTACGATATTTCATACGACCTAAGATCTTCATTAAATCTGGATGTAAATTGTGAATACCCACTTCGAAGATCGTTTGTTCTCCAGTTTCACGAATTTGTTCATCCATTTCACGACGGGATTTTTCAACCATTTCTTCGATTCGAGCCGGGTGAATACGTCCATCTTGTACTAATTTTTCAAGGGCAAGACGAGCTGTTTCACGACGGATAGGATCGAAACCAGATAAAATAACCGCTTCTGGTGTATCATCAATAATTAAATCGATACCAGTAAGTGTTTCAAGTGTTCGAATGTTACGACCTTCTCGACCGATGATGCGGCCCTTCATCTCGTCATTCGGTAAGTTTACAACGGACACGGTTGTTTCAGCAACGTGATCAGCTGCAAAACGTTGTAGTGCAAGTGATAATATTTCACGAGCTTTTTTGTCAGATTCCTCTTTCGCACGTGTTTCCGCTTCTTTCGTCATGACAGCGATATCTGTTGAAAGTTCATTTTCAACTTGTCTTAAAATGATGTCTTTTGCTTCTTCTCGAGTTAAAGCTGCGATGCGTTCAAGCTCTGACGTTTGTTCTCGTACTAACTCTTCCACTTTACTTTCCATCTGTTCAATATGCTGTTGTCTTTCAGCTAGAGCTTCTTCTTTACGCTCTAAGCCTGATTCTCTCTTGTTCAGAGCATCATCCTTGCGATCAAGATTTTCTTCTCTTTGCAATAACCGGTTTTCTTGTTTCTGAAGCTCGTACCGGCGTTCACGGATGTCTTTTTCTGCTTCAGTTCGAATTTTGTGAGTTTCATCTTTTGCTTCAAGTAGTGCTTCTTTCTTAAGCGCTTCCGCTTCCCGCTTAGCTTCATCTATGATAAGCTCAGCTGAGTGTTTCGCACCATTCACTTTTGATTCGTTCACTTTTTTCATATAGAAATAGATAACAGCGGCACCGACGATGAGTCCAAGCAAAGCGGAGATAATGTATTCCATCATTCGAACACCTCCTCTTGCTATATTCGTTTCATTTTCAGTCGGCTCATACATTGACGAAAGTTTTTATCCTATTCAATCGGTTTTTATTGATGATTGAATTGCAACTTAGTTTTCAACATACTGCCTATTTCATTTCATAATTTAGAAATTATACAATTTTAATTGTATAGGTCCATCCCAGCTATGTCAAGGACTCCCGCAAGTAGAGACCTTTTGACTACTAGATAATTCGATAGAGTTTTACCTCATTCCATGTAGCACTTTCGATAAAATACTTAAAAATTAAGATATTTCTTATTATTTTAGGCAATTTCATCTTATTGTATTCACTCTGAGGAGAAAAGGTAGGTATAAAAAAATAGCAGTTGGGAATAATGGACTGCTTTAAAAAATTTTTTCATCGAATAGTATTTTCAAAAAATTTCACTAACAAAAAAAGTTGGAGGAAACATTACTTTCCCTCCAACTTTAATATAGAAAATTAATTTGACGATTAATTATTCTTCATCTAAAAGTAATGCTAATTCTTCATCCATTTCTTCTTCTTCATCATGGGCACCAATTGTATAGGATGTTGCCGCCATGCCGAAGGATTCACGAATTTTGTTTGAAATGTGATCACGAATTTCAGGGTTTGCTTTTAAGAAAGCTTTCGCATTTTCGCGTCCTTGACCTATACGTTCATCACCATAAGCATACCAAGAGCCGCTTTTTTGGATAATGTCTAGTTCTGCACCAAGGTCAACGATTTCCCCTTCTTTCGAAATCCCTTCACCGTACATAATATCAACTTCAGCAGTACGGAAAGGAGGAGCTACTTTATTTTTTACTACTTTAATTTTTGTTTTGTTCCCTACCATTTCAGTACCTTGTTTAATTGTTTCAGCACGACGAACTTCAAGACGGATTGATGCGTAGAATTTTAATGCACGTCCACCAGTCGTTGTTTCAGGGTTACCGAACATAACACCGATTTTTTCACGAACTTGGTTAATGAAGATCGCTAGTGTGTTCGATTTATTAATAATACCGGATAATTTACGTAATGCTTGAGACATTAAGCGGGCTTGGAGACCCATGTGTGAGTCACCCATTTCGCCTTCAATCTCAGCTTTCGGTACTAATGCTGCTACAGAGTCAATAACGATAATGTCAATGGCACCACTTCGTACTAATGCTTCAGCGATTTCTAGTGCTTGTTCACCAGTATCAGGTTGTGAAAGTAATAATTCATCAATATTTACACCTAATTTTTGTGCATAGACTGGGTCTAATGCATGCTCCGCATCGATAAATGCAGCTTGTCCACCTTGGGCTTGAATTTCAGCAATAGCATGTAGCGCCACAGTTGTTTTACCTGAAGATTCAGGACCATAAATTTCTACAATACGTCCACGGGGATATCCACCAACACCTAACGCTGCATCAAGGGCAAGGGACCCGCTTGAAGATGTGGAAATTTGACGATCCGATTGTTCGCCTAATTTCATAACTGAACCTTTACCAAATTGCTTTTCAATTTGTTTTAACGCCATATCTAAGGCCGCTTTACGATCATTACTCAAAATATTTCCTCCTTATTCTATATCAGACCATTTCTATCTCTTTCTTATATTTCTACTATACTTCTTTTTGAGACAACTTTCAAGAAAAAAGCGAACATATTTTCGTTTTTTAACAAAATAAAAATTTGAGCTATTAAAATAGCTCAAATTTCACTTTCCCCAATTAAAAATATTATCTTATATTAAATCTTTTCATAGCCTTTCTCAACTAACAAACGCATTAAGTAGCTATAAGCTAATTTGACCGCGCGAATGCGATTAGAATTTCTCATACCTAAAAGTTGAAGCTTACGGGTAATTGGTTCAGAATTACCGATGCTAAAGCCTATCCAAATCGTTCCCGCAGGCTGATCACCATGAGGTTCCGGCCCAGCTGCACCTGTTAGTCCAACGCCAATATCGGTACCAAACTTTTCTCGAACTTTTAATGCCATTGCAGCTGCACATTCACTACTAACAACACCGTATTGATCAAGTAAAGATTGTTCGATACCTAATTGTTGAACTTTTGCTTGTTCAGTATACGTCACCATACCACCGACTAATGTTCCACTTACCCCTGGAATTTCCGCTAATTCAGACTGGAAAAGACCAGCAGTTAAACTTTCTGCTGCAGCAATCGTTAAGTTATGATGGAGTAACATTTCAACAATTTTCGATGCTAAGGAGTCGTCATTATTCCCATAATGATACTCCCCAACAATAGCTAAAATTTCTGCTTCCTTCGCTCTAATTAATGGCCAAGCTTCCTCTTCTGTAGCCGCTTTTGCGGTAATTCGTAGTGTAACTTCTCCATCTCCAGCAAGGGGAGCAACCGTTGGATTGGTTTGGTTATCTAAAATATCTTGAACTTGTACTTCCAATTCTGCTTCACCAATCCCATAAAATCGTAAAACATGGGAAAGAATGATGCCACCTTCATTTAAACGAGCAGCAAGTTTCGGTTTCGCTTCGAACTGGAACATCGGTTCAATTTCCTTCGGTGGACCTGGCAGTAGTATGTATATACGTCCATCCTTTTCTAGAAGCATTCCGGGAGCCATTCCGTGATGATTTGCTAATACTTCGCTACCTTCTAGTATAAGCGCCTGTTTACGATTGTTTTCAGTCATCGTGCGTCCCCATTGGGCAAAAAATTGCTCAATATAAGATAGTGCCACATCATCGAATACTAAAGGTAATCCTAAGTGGTTAGCAATCGTTTCTTTCGTTAAATCGTCTTTCGTAGGACCAAGGCCACCTGAGAAAATAATTAAATCTGCTCGAGATTCCGCAATTTCAATAGCTCTTTTTAAACGGTCCCCGTTATCTCCAACAACCGTATGATAAAACACATTAATACCGAGCTCAGATAATTGAGTAGAAATAAACTTTGCATTCGTATTGGCGATTTGCCCTAGTAACAATTCTGAGCCAACAGCTATTATTTCAGCATTCATGTTTTAACCTCACTTATTTTGAGTTTACAAAGACACGACGATTTAAATAGAAATATTCCCAACCAGACCAAACTGTAAAGATTAATGCCACATAAAGGGCAATCATATCAAAAGGTATGTTCATTAAAGTGAAAATTGTATTGTGTAATAGAAGGGATGAGATAGCAACAATTTGAGCCCAAGTTTTAATTTTCCCTAATTGGCTTGCAGCTACTACTTCCCCTTCTCCCGCTAAAATTGCCCGTAAACCAGTTACAGCAAATTCTCGACTTAAAATAATAATGATGATCCAAGCAGGAGCCATATGAAGATCTACTAATACAATAAAAGCAGCACTTACTAATAATTTATCTGCTAATGGGTCAAGAAATTTCCCAAGGGTAGTAACTAAATTATATTTCCGTGCAAAATGACCATCAATCCAGTCAGTAGTAGAAGCGATAATAAAGATTAATGCTGCTACAAAATGATTGACTGGCATTTCTGCGCCTAAAAACTCCATTTTTCCCCAGTCAAAATCAAATAGTATTACAATCACAAAGATTGGAATTAAACAGATTCTCGAGACTGTAATCTTATTCGGTAAGTTCATTTGCTAACACCTTTCATTCGAAAGAAAATAGTCATCTGATAAAGATGACTATTGTTCTTCTTGTTGTAATGTAATGATAATATTTTGAGTCGTAATGTTTTGTGCATATTGAAGTTCTACATCATTGATGAAAACTTTAGCAACGGTAGAATCTCCTAATCGAATACGAGCATAGGCATTTGCTGTAGCATCGAATTCCACTACTTCCCCAGCTTTGTATACACGGTCTTCGATTTGTTCACTTCCAGCTTCATCACGGATTCCAACCCATGTGTCACCTGAAACTTCAATACGAATATTCATCGTATCTGTTCCTGAAAGTTCGTAAGTAGTTGTTTCTCCATCGATAGTACCAGAAGAAATCGTTTGAGTTGGTTGTTCTGGCTCTTCTTGTACTGGTTGTTCTGTTTCTTCAGGTTGCTCTTCCTCTTCTACCGGCTCAACAGGAGTCGGCTCCTGTTGTTGATATTCGATTTCTGAATTATTTTCTTCTTCTTCGCCCGGTTGTTTAGCCTTTTGTTGATATAAAAACCAAATGGCTACTAAAATAACGATAATAAATAACGCAACGATGATTTTTGGCATCGTTTCCAATAACCTGCTAGTCGATCTTGAATTTAATTTACGCCGGGTTGGACTTTGGGAAATCGACTGGGCAACCTCTTCTTTTGGCTGGTTTGGAATTTCTTGTTTAAATTCCTCTAAAAGTTCCTCTATTTCCAGTCCAACTGCCTCTGCATATTGTTTAATGAATGCCCGAACATAAAAGCTTCCAGGCATAATGGAATAATTTCCTTCTTCAATTGCGACAAGATACCGCTTTTGAATTTTTGTAATTTCTTGAAGATCATCCAAACTGTAACCTTTAGATAATCTCGCTTCTTTAAGGCGAGCTCCGAGTTCTGTCAACAAAAACACCTACTTTTTTCTAATCAATTTCGTCTTTTGCAAAATCCTCTGACATGCTTTTAGACTGACAACTATCGCTTAGTAGTCAACATACTAACTAAACGAACAAAATGAAACAATGTTCCAAAAAAAGACATCCTTTTTTTGAACAATGTTTAAAAATCGAATCCTCCAAAACCTCCAAACGGGTTGTTTTGAATGTTCATTTCATTTTTTTCAACAAGTTCATACGTAATGATTTCATCTGGATGATGACGAAGTTCAATAATATAGTCAAAATCTTCAATTTTGTATTGGGAGTTTTGTACAAATAAATCAGGATGTTCAATTACTTTAATAGCAGGTACACTCATCACTTCTCGAACAAGCTGTTGATGACGTTCATCAGTAGTTCTTCGTGTGACTGCTCCATCAAGAATAAAAATATTATTGGCATTAAATTCGTCTCCAATTAGCTGATTACGAATTGTTTGTTTAATCATCGTAGACGATAGGAATATCCATTTTTTGTTGGCACAAACACTAGCAGCTACAACTGATTCCGTTTTCCCAACTCGTGGCATCCCTCGGATACCAATTAATTTATGACCGTCCTTTTTAAATAATTCAGCCATAAAATCAACTAAAATGCCTAGCTCATCTCGTACAAAGCGGAATGTATTTCTTTCGTCCTGATCCCGTTCTATATAGTGACCATGACGGACAGCTAAACGATCACGTACTTTCGGCTCTCGAAATTTTGTGACATGAATGTTTTCCATTGTCGAAACGATGGAAATGAAACGTTGAATCGTTTCATCATTCTCTGTTTTTAATAGCATTCCCCGTCTTGCTTCATCTACACCATTAATTGAAACAATATTCACACGTAACATACCTAGGAGTGATGCAATATCGCCTAATAAACCTGGACGATTTACTTGGATCTCATATTCAAAATACCATTCACCCACTAAAAACCGTCCCCTCACCAACGAAAAATATTATTTTTCTTATTAGTTTCATCATAGCGGATTTTATATGTATTGAAAAGTTAGAAAGTAATGATTTTCTCTTAAAATATTAAAATTTATTATACTTATATATGATAATGTAAAAAATAGTATGCTGGCAATGAAAATGTCGAAATTTAGGAAAAAAACAAGATAAGAAAAAAGGAGGGCTAGCCTCCTTAAAGAGAAGTTTGAAGAAATTAGACGATGAGAGTTTTATGATATCTAAATTAGCGGGATTAGGCTTGCCTACTTTAGGCTTAATAAGTAAACAAGCCACTTCGCTTTTTTCACTAAAAACTTATGATATTGACTACTGCATGCGATGATTTTGTACTAATTTAATAATACAATTCGCAAGCGCATGTTTTTCATCGTCAGAAGCTACTCCCCATAAGTCGGATAGTACGCGTTCTTGTTCGTTTTTAGGGTCAACGTTTTTCGCTAAATAATCACCGATTTGTACAGCTGATTTTTCAATCATACGTTTGGACATACCTTTTTCTTGGGCTTCATTAACTTGTTCGCCTAAAAATGATGTCCATCTTTCCCAGTTTTCTAATAGCGCCATTTATATCTCCTCCTCCTTTGCAATTTTATTATGTGCAAATTGGAGAATTATATGTACCATCCACCATTTAATCGAATAATTTGACCAGTAACATAATTTGCCTGTCCACTTAAATAAAAACTGACTAGATTTGCGACCTCTTCAACTTCTCCAGCTCTTCCTAAAGGTATTTCTTCATTGATTTTCCTTTTTTCTTCTTCATTTAAATGGGCATTCATTCCGGTCTTAATCAGCCCAGGAGCGATGGCATTCACTAAAATACGATTGTAAGCTACTTCTTTTGCATAGGACTTAACAAATGCATGTTGGGCACCTTTCACAGCACTATAAACTGTTTCAAAGGCAGCTCCAGCTTCTCCCCAAATTGATCCAATAAATAAAACATAACTTGTATCATGTTGACGGAGCTTATTGGATAATAACGCAAGTAAACGCATTGGGTTTTGAACATGCACTTTCCAAAGTTTATTCATTTCTTCCACTGGCGTATCTTCTATTAAACCGTAAAGTGCATGACCTCCTGCAAAAACAATTGCTTGTAATGAATAAATTTGTGTTGCAAGAATATCTGCTCCATTATCTTCTGAAAAATCCGATTGGACTTCGATAAATTCTTGCTCTGGGAAGTTACATCTCAACTGTTCCACTAACTGTTCCAATGCTTGACGATTTTGATGGAAATGCAAATAAAGCGACCAACCATCACTAGCTAGTCGCTGAGCTATTGCCTTTCCAATCGCACCAGAAGCTCCTACTACGAGTGCGAATTTTTTCATTATTCTTTCCTCTCACTTGAAGGTAAAACTTTAAATACGGTTTGCTGAGACTCTCCTTGAATCGATTCGAAAGCTTGTAACACATCATCAACCGTTAATTTTTCGATGACAGGTACTGCATCAAATAAATTCATTTCATTAAATTTATAACGGGTAAATTGATTTGCGATAAATTCCATAGAATTAAGAGCTCTTAGGAAGAAACCTATTTTTTTGCGTTTTACCCGCTCGATTTTTTCAGCCGTTAAGTTAGACTGAGCATTGTTTATTTCATTTTTAATTTTTTCCGCTAACTGATCCGGTTGACTTGAGTCAGAGCCGATTAATGCAAAGCCATAACCTTTTTCTAAAGAGAAATCATAAGCAAAGGTTTCATCGATTAACCCATTTTCATATACATCTGTATAAAAGTTTGATGCCCGACCAAATAGACACTCTAATGCAATTTGAATCGATAGCTCATGTTTAAGCATTTCCTCGCCGCTTAATTCTGTTTCCTTCGCCTTTAACCCTACATATACTTTTGGTTTTTGAACATCCATTGTCAGTTCGCGTTCTTTAATCGCGACTTCTTTTGGTTCTTCTTCAAAGTGACGCTCAATCGGCGTTGGTTCTGGAAATTCCTTTTCACTTTGATTTTTTTCAATAAACGCCATCATTTCAGTTGGATCGATGGCACCAACTACAAACAATAACATGTTGGATGGGTGATAAAACGTGTTGTAGCAAGTATATAAATGCTCTGCTGTAATTTTATCGATTGATTCTATCGTTCCAGCAATATCAATTTTAACGGGATGATTATGGTACATATTTTCAATCGCACCGAAATATAGTCGCCAATCTGGTTGATCATCGTACATCGTAATTTCTTGACCGATAATTCCTTTTTCTTTATTCACCGTTTGTTCCGTAAAATATGGCTCTTGAACGAAATTCAATAACGTTTCTGTACTTTTATAAATATGATCTGTTGCAGAGAACAAATAAGCTGTACGAGTAAAGGAAGTGAAAGCATTCGCTGATGCTCCAGCTTCGCTAAATTGTTGGAATACATCCCCATCTTCCTTCTCGAACATTTTGTGCTCTAAAAAGTGGGCAATCCCATCCGGAACTGTTATAGCCTCTGATTCCCCCATTGGGACGAAGGTACGGTCAATCGAACCATATTTCGTTGTAAAAGTAACGAATGTTTTTGAAAAACCTTTCTTCGGTAAAATATATACATCTAATCCGTTTGGTAACTTTTTATAAAATAATGTCTCGTCTAGCTGTTTAAACTCAATCGTTTGCATTGGCTAGGCCTCCTTTCCACTTAAGAAATAAACTGCTTCAAGTTGTACTTGTGAAGCCATTTTTTGAACATCTTCTTTTGTAACCTTTTCCCAACGTTCTTTCCAAAGGTCCACTGAAAATTGTTCATCTAAATCTTTATATTGATCGTAAATATCAATTTGTCCGCGGGCTAAATCAAGGGCTTCTTTTAATTGGTTGATTAGCATTGCTCTAGTTTGCGTTAGTTCTAAATCAGAAATTTCTCCTTTTTTGATTGCTTCTAACTGTTCAAAAATAACGTCTGTTGCCTTTTTCTCATTTGCTGGTTCAATACCAGAGACAACATAAACTAAACCATAATGGGCAGAATAAGAACTTGACGCATAATAAGCTAAACTTTCCCGTTCACGGACATTCATGAACAATTTAGAGTGGGCATAACCACCAAAAACACCATTGAAAATTTGCATTTTCGGGAAATCCTCATCGCCAAAAGTTACAGGAGTACTAAACCCAATATGCAATTTCCCTTGTTTCATTTCTTGTTGTTCTTTTACATAATCTTTTTCAGGTTTTGAAACATCTTTCTTTTTCTCTGCTTGTTTTGGCGTCCGATCTTTGAATGATAGGGCTTCAGTTAATTTCTTTTGAACTGCCTCTACGTCAAAATCACCGACAACGTAAATATCAATTTTATCTTCATTAATCATTTTTTCATAAGCTTTTGTTAACGATGCTGGTGTAATTTCTTTTACCGCTTCAATCGTTCCATTAGCAGAAATGGAAGCCGGATGATTCGGGCGGATAATTTGAGTTAAACGATGTTGGGCATAACGAGTTTTATCATCAAAGATTGACTGGATTCGTTGAATGATCATTTCTTTTTCCCGCTCCACAATAGCTGGTACAAATGATCCACTTTCAAAATTTGGTTCGAAAACGACCGTGTTTAGTAATTCTAACACTTCATTAAATACTTTATTTTCTGCTAAATATTGGTCGTTTACAGTTTCAACATTTAATAAAAGGGTATGTTCATTGCCCCTTTTCGTCGCATCAAAATATAAAACCGTACCGAATAAGTCATCTAAATAACTTCTAAATTCGGCTGATTTTTTATATTTTCCATTACTATGTTGCAAAACGTTTGATAACACGGCACGTTCTGCAGCATCCTTCGTCGTTAATGGGGTTCTCCATTTTATAGAAAAGTTTACTGTTTTGAATTGAGTTGTTTGTCGGATATGCAGCGTAACACCTTCTGCTAACTTGGTCGATAAAAACAAAAAAATTCCTCCTGACTTATACTCTTGTATAGGAAAACGTACAATCGCCATCAATAATTGGCTTTGTATGTTGTACCAATCGACTATTTTCTACTGTTTTTAACTATTTCTTTTGAAACAAACAGTCGCTATCACTACTATACATGTAGAATTGGTGATTATGCAAAAATAATCCAATTTTGTTTTTTCCCTTTTGAATTTATACATATATGCAATAATTTACCCTTCTCAAGCAGATTGATTCATCAAATCGAACAGATTTTTTTCATATAAGTCGTGTCGAACATTAATTTTCGACAATAGAAAAAAGCACCTTTCAATTTGAAAGGCACTTTAATAAAAAACATATTATCTTTTTCCTTTAATATACGGAACACCACTTGCTTTTGGTGCATGGGCTTTTCCTATGAATCCTGCTAAAGCAAAAATTGTTAAGACATAAGGTAAAATGTGTAAGTATACATCCGGAATATCTTGAATATACGGGATAGAACCACCTACTACACTTAGTGCTTGGGCAAAACCGAAGAATAAAGCTGCACCTAACGCACCTAGTGGATGCCATTTACCGAAAATCATTGCCGCAATCGCCATGAAACCTTGACCACTAATAGTTGATGCACCGAAGTTCCCAGCAATCGCTTGGGCATAAATCGCCCCACCGATACCACCTAGTGCTCCGGAAATCATAACAGCTACATAGCGCATTTTTGTTACATTAACACCCATCGTGTCTGCCGCCATTGGGTGTTCCCCTACAGCGCGTAGACGTAACCCGAATGGAGATTTATAAATAATAAACCAAGCGACAATTGCTACGGCAAAGGCTAATATTGATGTTGCATAAACGTCTACAAAGAACATTTTCCCAATGACAGGAATGTCACTTAATAACGGAATATCGAAACGAGAGAAACGTTCTGTAATCGAATCTGTTTGACCTTTGTCATAAATCATTTTAACTGTAAATACCGCTACAGCAAGCCCTAACAAATTCAGAGCAACTCCAGAAACGGTTTGATCCGCACGTAAAGATACTGCTGCAATTGCTAATATTAATGAAAAAATAATCCCGACCACCATTGCGACGATTAATCCGGCCCAAGGTGTGAAATTTCCTAATTGATCTGCAAAAAATAAGTTGAAAATAATACTACTTGCTGCACCTACAACCATGATCCCTTCAAGTCCAATATTGACAACCCCAGATCTTTCAGTAAATACGCCACCGATTGCTGTTAGAATTAATGGTGCTGCATAGAAAATGGCAGAAGGAATAATAAAATATAGCACTTCTAAAAAGCTCATGTTATTTTTCCTCCTTTCTTTTCTTACCAAAGCGTTCTAGGGCTACTCGAATGATATAACCTGATGCTACAAAGAAGATGATCAGTGCAATCACAATGGAAACTATCTCTGTTGGTACGCCCGCTTCACTTGGCATATTTAAACCACCGTTTTTCAATGATCCAAATAAAATCGCTCCTAAAAGAACACCAAATGGTTGGTTTGCTCCTAATAACGCTACGGCGATTCCATCAAAACCAATTCCTGTCATTGCATGAAGCTTAGACATATTTTCGAAAGTCCCTAACGCTTCCATCGCACCACCAAGACCGGCAAAGGCACCGGAAATAATCATTGCTAGAATAATATTTTTGTTTACATTCATACCCGCGTATTGGGAGGCGTTTTTATTGAACCCTACTGACTTTAATTCGTATCCAAGGGTTGTTTTTTCTAAAATAAACCACATGATGACTACAGCTATTAGAGCTAGTAAGAAGCCCCAGTGTAAACGGGAATAATCCGTAATAGATTCAAAGAATTGAGAACGTAATGAAGCTGACTCATGTATTCTCTCCGTTCTTTCTCCCCCATCAGCGATGACTTGGATTAATGCATTTGCCACATGTAAAGCTGTGTAGTTTAACATAATCGTTACAATAACTTCGTGAACTTGTAGTTTCGCTTTTAACAAACCAGGAATAAAAGCCCATAAAGCTCCTGCTAATGCAGCTGCAAGTAAAGCTAATGGAAGGTGAATAATTGCTGGTAAATCAAATGCTTGACCTACCCATGCAGCCGCTAACCAACCCATAATTAATTGTCCTTCTACCCCAATATTAAATAAACCTGTACGGAAAGCGAAGGCTACAGCTAAACCTGAGAATACATAAGGTGTGATTTGGCGAACCGTTTCACCCATTGTGTATGTATCCATAAAAATACCGTTCCATAATGCAATATAGCCATCAATCGGATTGAAACCACTGACAGCCATTACAATCGCTCCAATGACTAAACCTAATAAGATGGAGATAAGTGGAACAAGTATATTGACTAATCGTTTATTCATTTTCGCCACCTACCTTTTCTTTCTTCCGTTGTAGCGATTGTCCTGCCATTAATAACCCTAGTTCCTGTTCATTTGTTTCCTGCGGATTTACCGTATCAATGATATAACCATCATAAATAACAGCGATTTGGTCAGAAACGTTCATTACTTCATCTAATTCAAATGAAATTAATAGAACGGCTTTTCCTTTATCCCGTTGTTCAATTAAACGTTTATGAATAAATTCAATTGCCCCAACATCTAGACCACGGGTTGGTAATGCGGCAATGAGTAAATCTGGATTACGATCAATTTCTCGTCCGATAATCGCCTTTTGTTGGTTACCACCTGATAAAGAACGGGCTAGTGACATTTCACCTTCACCGGAACGAACATCATATTCTTCAATAATTTTTCGAGCGATTTCATTTACTTTTTTATAGTCGATGACGCCTGATTTAGATATTGGTTTTTTATAATAAGTTTGCAACGCAATATTATGTCCAATAGGAAAATCTAAAACTAGGCCATGTTTATGACGATCTTGAGGAATATGCCCTACGCCGGATTCCGTAATTTTTCTCGGTTTTAACCCTGTGATATCTTTGCCATTTAACGATATTTTTCCGCCTTTCACTTTGCGGAGACCTGTTATCGCTTCGATTAACTCGGATTGACCGTTTCCATCAATCCCGGCAATCCCTACAATTTCACCTGCACGAACGGATAAATTTAAATTTTTCACTTTATCAATTCCGCGGTTATCTGCCACTGTCAATGAATCAATTTGAAGAACAACTTCCTTTGGATTTGCAGGAGCTTTCTCCGTTTTAAACACAACTTGACGACCTACCATTAGCTCGGCAAGTTCTGTTGGATTCGTTTCGGCAGTTGTAACAGTACCAATCCCTTTTCCTTTACGGATAACCGTTACTCGATCGGAAACTTCCATAATTTCATTTAACTTATGGGTAATTAAAATGATGGATTTTCCTTCTTCGATTAAACGTTTCATAATATGCATTAGTTCAGTAATTTCTTGTGGTGTTAAAGAAGCAGTTGGTTCATCGAAAATAATAATGTCTGCGCCACGATATAAAGTTTTTAAAATCTCTACCCGTTGTTGCATCCCAACTGAAATATCTTCAATTTTCGCATTTGCCTCAACATTCAAACTGTATTTTTCTGATAACGCTTGCACTTCTTTCGAAGCTTCTTTAATATTGATAGTTCCCATCTTTGTTGGTTCACTACCGAGAATGATATTTTCCGTCACCGTAAAATTTTCAACTAACATAAAGTGTTGATGCACCATACCGATTCCGAGATTATTAGCTACATTCGGATCTGTAATTTTTACTTCCTTGCCATGAACTCGGATAGTCCCCGCTTCAGGTTGATATAAACCAAAGAGGACATTCATCAACGTGGACTTCCCTGCACCATTTTCACCAAGAAGTGCATGAATCTCGCCTTTTTTAAGTTGAAGGGTGATGTTATCATTGGCTACAAAATCCCCAAATTGCTTACGGATTCCAAGCATTTCAATTACATATTCCAATGTGTTCACTCCCTTGGACACTTATTTTTCAAAATAGTTTGATAGACTTGTATTTTTAAATTAACACAAGAAAGGTTTTAATTTAACCGGTGATTTATGTTAATTTCTATTAACTTAAAACCTTTCATCTATTAATTCAAATCAGGCAAAAGCGAATGTTCGCACTTTTTTATTTATCAGAATATTACTACTTTTATCTCTGAACAAAACATGAAGACTAGCGCTCGCTAGCCTTCATATTGCTAAATCTTATTCTGCAGGTTGTTCTGGAACTTTAATTGTTCCGTCGATAATTTGTTGTTTGTATTCTTCAACTTTCGCTAAAGTTTCTTCAGAAATTGCACCACGAGAATCAGCTAAGTCAACACCTTGGTCAGATAAACCGTAAGTAATTGTTTCGCCACCAGGGAATTTTCCTTCTTGCGCTAATTTTGCAACTTCTTGAGCCGCAACGTCAACACGTTTTAATACAGAAGTTAATACAACGTTTGTTGAGTCATCCACTTTACCTTCTTCATATTGGTCACGGTCAACACCGATTACCCATACGTTAGCATTAGGATCTTTTTGTTTACGTTCTTTTGCTTCTGTGAATAAACCGTTACCTACACCACCAGCTGCGTGGAAAATAATGTCTGCGCCAGAATCATACATTCTTTTTGCAATTTGTTGACCTTTTGCTGCATCAGTAAAGCTTTCTGCATATTCAACATCCACTTTAATATTAGGGTCTACTGCTGCTACACCTGCTTCGAAACCAGCTTGGAAACCTCCGATAATTTCACCAGTTACACCACCGATGAAACCAACTTTACCAGTTTTTGTTTCTAAAGCTGCTGCTACACCAGCAAGGTAAGATGCTTCGTTTGCACGGAACATAATTGAAGCTACGTTTTCTTTGTCAGGAACTACTTCGTCAATGATCGCAATTTTTGCGTCAGGTTGTTGATCTGCAACTTCTGCTACCGCATTATGTAATGCGAAACCAACTGCAAATACTAAATCAAAGTCACGACGAATTAAGCTATTTAAGTTTGTTACATAATCAGATTCTTGAGCAGATTGTAGGTAGTCAAAACCACCATCACCTTTTTTAAGGCCATTTTCTTCACCGAAAGCTTGGATACCTTCCCAAGTAGATTGGTTGAATGATTTGTCATCAACACCACCAGTATCTGTTACCATAGCAACTGAGAATGTATCTTCTGAACCTTTTTCAGAACTTTTTTCTCCAGTTTTTTCGCCTTCGCCACAAGCACCAAGGATTGTACCAAGTGCAAGTATACCTGAAAGCGCAAATGCAAATTTACGTTTTTTCATTTGACTTACCCCCCAAAGGATTTAGTAATTAGCAGGAATTTCTCAGAAATGTTTTACACCCGTTTTCGAATTACATGGAAGCTGAATTTATCAGCTCTAAAGTAGTTTTTTGAATAAAGAACTACTCGATCATTATCATCATAATGAAGTTGCTTTAATACGAGCAATGCTGTTTCTCGGCCACAATTCAATATAGGAGATACTTGCTCATGATAACCTACTGGATCTATGTAAGTAACAGCGTAAGCAACATGAATATCACCTGATTGTTCAAGGGATGAGAATATGGAAACTTCCTTTTTTTGAACAAAGTTAACTGGAAGGTGTTTTGACAGTACTTTATCTATACAATAAACTACTGGTTCACCGTCGGCAGTTCTAACTCGTTCAATGGTTAATACTTGGTCATCTTTGTCACATTGGAAACGATCCATATCATCCTCTGTCGGAATATTCTCAGAGGCTTCAATAAAGATTGTCCCTGGAACCATTCCGGCATTTTCAATCATAGAGGAAATACTCGATAATTGTTCAATACCTGAAGTAAATACAGGTTTTGGATTCACGAATGTCCCTACTCCATGACGTCGAACGATGATATTTTCTTCTTCCAATAGTCGAAGCGCTTCTCTTAAAGTTGCTCGACTTACCCCTAGTTCTTTCGACAAATCGAATTCTGAAGGTAATTTTTCATTTTCTCTATAAATACCTTTTTCAATATCCTCTTTTAATCGATCGATTACTTGGAGATATAAATGACGATGATCAGCTTTTATTGACAATTTCATCACCACCAAACAACACAAGATCAGACATCTGATGTTGAACTTTCCTACTAATCGATTCATAATATACCACTTTTATTGAATAATGAAAATAGTTTTACAAAAAACTGTTGTGTAATAGAGAAAAAGTTTTGATTCCTATTAACATTAATATGTCATTTTACATAATTTACCCATTTTCTACATTCGTTTTGTCAATTAGAACTTGTCTTGGACGACTTCCATCCGGTGGGCCAACAACGCCCCGCAATTCCATTTGATCAACGATACGTGCAGCCCTTGAATAACCTATTCTAAAGCGTCTTTGCAGCATTGAAACCGATGCGGTTTGCATTTCCACTACTAACTGTACCGCTTCATCATATAAATCATCGGTTTCTTCCTCAAAGGATTTTTCTGGTTCATCTGTAGGAATCATACTTTCATCATATTGAGCTTTCTGTTGTTCTATAACAAAATCAACGACTGCTTCAACCTCTGAATCAGATAAAAATGAACCTTGTACACGAATCGGTTTAGATGAACCGGCAGGTAAAAATAACATATCTCCTCTACCTAATAACCGTTCAGCACCACCCATATCTAGAATTGTACGGGAGTCGATGGCAGACGAAACAGCAAAGGCAATTCGTGAAGGAATATTCGCTTTAATAACTCCTGTAATAACATCAACAGAAGGTCTTTGTGTTGCAATAATTAAATGAATTCCGGCTGCACGGGCCATTTGCGCTAAACGTGTAATGGAATCCTCTACATCATGGGAGGCGACCATCATTAAGTCGGCTAATTCATCAATAATGACAACGATATATGGTAATTTAGGATGTTTTTCTTCATTTTCCAAATTAAATTGTTCGATATGATCGTTATACCCCTTAATGTTTCGAGTCCCTGTATGGGAGAACAAATCATAACGGCGTTCCATTTCCGAAACGACTTTTTGTAATGCTTGGGATGCTTTCCGGGCATCTGTTACAACAGGAGCCAATAAATGGGGAATCCCATTATAGACATTTAACTCTACCATCTTTGGATCGATTAACATCATTTTCACTTCATGGGGAGCTGCCCGCATTAAAATCGACACGATAATCCCATTAATACATACACTTTTCCCACTACCAGTAGAACCGGCAACAAGTAAATGGGGCATTTTATTTAATTCCGCTAAAATTGCTTGTCCAGTAATATCACGTCCGAAACCTATCAACAACTTCGAATCAGGTTGGTTATTTTCTTTCGCCTCTAATACTTCTCGCAACGTTACCATCGCAATTTCACTATTCGGTACTTCTATTCCAATGGCCGATTTTCCTGGAATAGGAGCTTCCATCCGAATATCCTTAGCAGCTAAAGCTAAAGCTAAATCATCCTGGAGACTAACGATTTTACTAACCTTTACACCAACATCAGGCATGACTTCATATTTCGTAACAGCTGGACCAAGATGAACTTGAGTGACTCTTGCCTTTACACCAAAACTTAAAAAGGTTTGTTCTAACTTCTTCGCGTTAGCTTGAATCACCGTATATTCACCGCTTTGGTCATAGGCAGGAGGAAGTTGTAACAAATTCATGGAAGGTAATCGGTAATCTGCATTTTCAATGTTTGTTTCCACAGATTTTTGGATAACTTCTCCAATATTTTCCTTATCCACTTCCGGATTTTCTTCCGTAATACGAATTTGTTGCGTTTGCGGCTCTGGTTGTTCCTTCTTTATATTTTGTGTGAAAGCTGAAATAATCGGCTCTTCATCTTCTTCAAAATAGTCTTCAATCGGTTGTTGTTTTTTACGAACGGGTTCCTCCGTTGTTGCGGCTATTTCATTGGAAATCTTTTCGTCCTTCGATTTTGAACGTCTTGGTTTCTTTTCATCTTTGACGATCGTCTTTTTACTTCTTCTTCGTAAACTTCTTTTAGGAAATTTCTTTTTCATTTTCGGCGCATTTTCTACGATAATTGGGACAAGCGCCTTCCCTGTAATTAACACAATTCCGATAAATAAAATAAACCATGCAGCGACTTTAGCTCCCGTTGAATCAAATAATATATGAAACAAACTAAACAGTAATGCACCGATCATTCCACCACCAAGGGCGCTACTACGATTATCGATTCCTTCCATTTCGATTAATAATCTCCATGTTTCTCGTAAAACCGAATCGGAAAGTAATTTATTGTTATTATATAATTCTTCAAAAAGTACACTATGGGCAAAAATAGATAAACTACAAATAATTAAAATAGAGCCTTGAATAATACGATCTTTAAAAGATACACCTTGCCTTTGAACCATTAATAATACTGCAATTAAAACTGCAAAAAATGGCACAATGATATGAAGATTTCCAAATAAAAACATCGAAACGGTTTTGATCATCCGTCCGACTACACCATATTCAAAAAATACAATAATGGCAAAAGCGATTAATAAAAGTCCTATAATTTCATATGCAAGGGGGTGTAGTCCCTTTTTTGCTTTCGTACTTGTTTTTTTCACTGCCATTTCCATCACCTACTTTAAAAGTTGTTTCATAGTCGTTTTAAAAGTTAAAAAAGGATTTCCTCGACCGTCAATCGGTTAAGAAAATCCTTTTTGGTTGCGGACAAATTCTTTCATCTATCATTTCCGACTAGAGAATTTATTATTTATTTGTCTACAACGCACCTTATACAGCTGCTTAGTATTCCATAATAATTGGGATAATCATTGGGCGGCGCTTTGTTTTTTGGAATAAATAAGCGTTTAGCGTATCACGGATTTCTTGTTTAATGTTTGTCCATTCAAACGTGTCTTTATTCACATACTTTTCAATAACAGAACGTGCAAGTTCAGTTGCTTCAAGTATTAATTCCTCTGATTCACGCACATAAACAAATCCGCGCGATAAAATTTCCGGGCCAGACGCAATTTTCTTTTGCGCTCGGTTCAATGTAACAACGACAATGAAAATTCCATCTTGGGAAAGTAGCTTACGATCCCTCAATACAATGTTTCCTACGTCGCCGACACCGATCCCGTCAATTAGGACGTTACCAGCTTGAACTCGGCCACTCATTCTCATTTTACCATTTTTATATTCTACGATATCACCTTTGTCGGCAATAAAAATTTGTGATTTTTGCATTCCAACTGATTGGGCAAGTTTAGAATGGGCAATGAGCATTCTATATTCACCTTGTATCGGGATAAGGTATTTTGGTTTCATTAAGTTCAGCATCATTTTTAAGTCTTCTTGACTACCGTGGCCAGATACATGAACTTTTTTATCAGCTGTTAGAACGGTTGCCCCCGCTTTTGCTAAACTATTCATCGCACCAGCCATTTGAATTTCCATTCCTGGCGATGGAGTGAATGTAATGAGAACTGTATCTGTATCTTTTATGCGAATATCGCGATGCTGTTTACGAACGATTTTATCAAGGGCTTCTAACGGCTCTCCTTGATTGCTTGTAACAAGAATGATCAGTTCATCATCTTCGTACTTTTGAATCGTATTAACAGGAATTAACGTCTCTTCATCAATCGTTAAATAGCCTAAGTTTACGCCAATATCGATGACTTTCTCTAAGCTTTTTCCAACAACGGCAACTTTTCTTCCCGATTCTTGAGCATGATTAAATACTTGTTGAATTCTAATAAAGTTCGATGCATAAACCGCTACAATCATTCGAGCAGGTGCAGAGTGGAAATATTTAGCTAACTTCTCTTCAATCACGGTTTCACTTGTTGTATAACCTGGACGTTCTGCTTCCGTTGATTCAGAAAGTAAAATAAATACGCCTTCTTCACCTAACTGGGCCATTTTTGCTAAATCCGGTTTAAATTTCCCTTTGGCCGATTGATCAAACTTGAATTCACCTGTATGAACAATAGCACCTTCTGAAGTATGGAACACGATACCTAATGAATCAGGAATGCTATGTGTTGTGTGGAAGAAAGTCACATATGTTGTATTAAAATTCATACGACTTTTATTCGTTACTTCAAAAAACTTCACAGGATGAGGAACTGGTAAGCCTTTAATATGTTCTTTTGCCAATGCAATCGTTAATTTGGAACCATAAACTGGTGCTTTAATTTTTTGTAGTACGTATGCAATGGATCCAATCGCATCTTCGTGTCCGTGGGTTAAGAAAATCCCTTTTACACGATCTTTATTTTCTTCTAAGTAAGTAATGTCAGGAATGACGATATCTATTCCAAGCATCTCATCTTCTGGGAACATTAGCCCACTATCTACAATAAATAGTTCGTCATCGATTTCGATTACGTACATAGATTTTCCGATTTCTCCTACTCCGCCAAGAGGGATTACTCGGATTACTTCGTTTTTAGTTTTTGTCACTTGATTTCCTCCTATAATATCCCGAACGCACAACCACTTAAACCCATTATACGGTGTCCATGCATGAAGCACAAATAAAAAAAGAATATTTTTTATTTAATGCTAAATGCTGCTTATTTTAAATCAGCATGTGCTAGAGACTTCCTTCTACAAGATAAAATAAAGGAAAGAGAGTGCATTCAATAAAAGAAAATAAAAAAGCAAACACCGAAATGTTTGCTTTTTTTAAATGAAATCTCTTTTTAAATGGAAAGGTTTAATTCACTTAGTTTTTCTTGGAACTTATTCCAAGTATGATCAAATTTCATTTTATCTTCTTCCAGAAGCTCTACTAATGGAAGTCTTACTTTTTCAACGTTAAAACCTACTTTGGATAAAGCATATTTCACTGGGACTGGATTTGGATTAGCAAATAATTGATGAACTACTGGTAAAAGCGCTTGATGTAATTTATACGCATCTTCATGTCGACCATCTTCAAACGCCCGAATCATCGCCTGTATTTCCTTACCTACCACATGGGCAGCAACAGAAATAACCCCCCTACCACCTATAGCAAGTAATGGTAATGTGAGACCGTCGTCACCACTATAAATATAAGTATCATCCGAAACTTCAGCGAGTATTTTTGTCATTTGATCTAAATTACCGCTAGCTTCTTTCACGATTCTTATATTCGGGATTTTACTTAAAGCGATGGTCGTTTCTGCATGAATATTAATACCTGTTCGACTCGGTATATTATAAACGACGATCGGCAAGGACGTTTCTTTCGCTATGGCTTCAAAATGCGCATAAATACCACGTTGATTTGGCTTATTATAGTATGGTGCAACGAGCATCACGCCATCAACACCTAAGGCATCCACTTTTTTTGTCATTTCAATTGAAAACTCGGTTTCATTATCACCTGTTCCAGCGATAACGGGTATACGTTTATTCACTTTCTTCACCGTAAAATCAATTAATTCGAGTTTTTCTTCAATCGTTAAAGTGGGAGATTCACCCGTTGTACCGCAAACTACAATAGTATCTGTTCCATTGGCTATTAAATGCTCAATTATTTGCTCTACTACATCATAAGCGATTGCGCCATTTTCTTGAAATGGGGTAATCATGGCAGTAGCAATACGACCTAAATCCACTATATACACCCCTTATAGTAAGTTATCCTCTAACATCGCTTCTGCAATTTGAATTGAGTTTAAAGCTGCACCTTTTAACAAGTTATCTGAAACGATCCATAAATGGAATCCTTTTTTATTTGATAGATCTTGGCGAATCCGTCCAACATAAACAGGATCTTCACCTTCTACAAATAGAGGCATTGGATAGTCTTGTGTCGTAATATCGTCTTGTAGCACAATTCCAGGAGCATTTTTCAATACTTCAAAAATCTCATTCACAGAAGCGTCATTTTCCACTTCTATATAAACGGACTCGGAATGTCCAGAAACGACCGGAACACGTACACATGTAGCCGCCACTGCTAGTTCAGGCATATGCATAATTTTTTTCGTTTCGTTTATCATTTTCATTTCTTCGTATGTAAAGCCATTTTCCGTAAATACATCAATTTGCGGAATGACATTACGTGCGATTGGATAATGTTTTTTATCTGATTTTGCTGGTAGAATTTTCGCTTCTACATTTTTTCCAGCTTCCCATTGTGCACTTTGCTCACGCAATTCTTCAATAGCTGAAACACCTGAACCGGATACAGCTTGGTAAGTAGAAACAATGACTTTCGTTAAACCAAATTTTTCACGAATTGGTTGAAGAGCTGCCACCATTTGAATAGTAGAACAATTTGGATTAGCAATAATTCCTTTATGTTCCTTTAAGTCTCCTCTATTCACTTCAGGTACAACTAGTGGTACTTCCGGATGCATGCGGAAGTGACTCGTATTATCAATTACTACCGCTCCACGTTTTGCAGCTTCTGGCGCTAATTTCGCAGAAACTGAACCACCAGCTGAGAATAGAGCTACATCTACTCCTTCAAAAGCGTCCGGTGTAGCTTCTTCAATTGTATAAGTCTTTCCATCGAATTCAATTTCTTTACCTGCTGATCTTGCTGAGGCTAAAAATTTTATATGTTTAATTGGAAAATTACGTTTGATTAGTTGTTCTTTCATCTTTGTTCCTACCGCACCTGTAGCACCTACAATTGCAACTGTTAATTCTTTAGCCATTTACTCATCTCTCCTCAAAAAACTAGTAACATAATGTTGAAAATTGTATCATAAAAAGGAGAAGCTGTGTTAGGATTTTTCATTATTTAGAATATTGTACAAACAAAGGCTGTAACTGCTTTTTATGCACAATTGCAGTTTCTACTGTTTCTACCATTTTTGTGAAATCGGCAATGAGTGAATTCGGTTTATTGTGTGGATCATCTTGACCAAATGGAATAAAGTAAATATTTTTGGAGTTTAATAATTTCATAATGTTTACACCGTTCAAACCTAAGGCATCGTTCGTTGAAATACCTAAAACAACCGGTGAACCATTACGAAGCGTAGCTTTTGCAGCCATCAAAACAGGGCTATCCGTTGAAGCATTTGCAAATTTACTAATCGAATTTCCTGTCATTGGTGCAATAACCATACAATCTAATGGATTTTTCGGCCCGAACGGTTCCGCCTCTACGATAGAAGAAACGACTTTTTCACCTGTTATGGACTCGATTTTTTTTATCCACTCTTCCCCTGTGCCAAATCGTGTAGCAGCTGTTAGCACGGAATGGGTAATGATAGGTACTACCGTTGCACCGGCATTGCGGAAATCCATAATTTTCGGAACTACATCTTCATACGTACAATGGGATGCCGTTATGCCTAGCCCTATTCGTTTACCTTCTAGCAACGATCTCTCCTCCTTAATTGTCCAACAATTGATTCATATAGTACATTTCCAGCATCTTCAGGGAAAAATTTTCCTGGTAATGCGGGTAACAGTTCATATTGCTTTCTTACAATTCCATCTTGTAAACACCCTGGATGGGAGGCTAAATCATATACTGGAATGGTAATCTTTTCGTTAAATTGTTCATCCAGCCATTTAGCGGGTATCGTGTTAATGAAAAAGTCCCCTACCACTTCACCCACTTCGTCTAAATAAACCGCTTCATAACGAAAGGCTTTTGCTTCACTTAATTGCACATCTGATCGTACTGCAATACTTACTTCAGCACCGATACTTTTTAAAATATGGGCAACCATTTTCGCAACGCGCCCGAATCCTGTAATGATAAATTTTTTTCCTTGAATCGCTTTTTTTGTATTGTAAAAGCTTGATACAAAAGCTTCTGCTGTTAATGCTGCATTATGCCAAATGAAGGCTTCATCTTGTAGATAAAAATGAATGTCGTTCTGTTGTAAAATATTACGCCACTCGTCATTCAACTTCCCAGCAAAAATTACTGCTTTAGAAAGCCCAAACACCATAGGTACTTCTATCGATAATGGATGAATCGGTAGCACAACAAAATGAGGTTGAAATTCAAGAACTGTTTTGTTTAGTTCCTCATCCCAAACGCTCAAACTTTTATAATATACGGTTCTATTTTCGTTCGTTAAATTTTTTGCTAACACTTTCATGCGCAAGTCCGTTCCAACGACTAACCATTTTTCTTCGGTCATGTCTCAAACTGCCTTCTTTTGGATGATGTGCGATGGAAAAGAATCCGATCTTCACCGATGAGATGAATTTCTTCCCAAGGAATGAATAACGGTGTTGTCGCCTTTTTCTTTTGGAATGGTATTTTCGCTGATTGTTCGTGCAATTCAAAGCCAAAAATTTTCCCAGTCTTTGGATCAAATAAACATTCCGTTTCTGACAAATAACCGTATCTTACGCCATTTTCCATCTCTATCAGTTCTTTCTCTGCAAGCTCCGATAGCAGCATTGTCTCCCTCCTCCATGAGCTTATTGATACTATATGCAACATAAGAAATGATGGTGACCCCTTTTCACGTATGCAGTTGACAACAACTGTACCAACTGTGTATAGTGTATATATACAGTTGTAAAGGGGTATTAAAATAATGCATATACGCTTAAGCAATGCCAGCGATAAACCAATTTACGAACAAATCACACAACAAATTAAACAAGCTATTTTAACTGGTGTATTAAAACCCGGCGAGGTACTACCTTCCATTCGAAGTCTAGCAAAAGAATTAAAAATTAGTGTAGTAACGACAAAACGGGCTTACAGCGATCTAGAAAATGATGGCTTCATCGAAACAGTTGCTGGAAAAGGTAGTTTTGTAGCAGAACGAAATCAAGATTTTTTACGGGAAGAGCTATTACGACAAGTGGAAGAATCTTTGCAGAAGGCAGTTCAAACTGCCAAATTAGCGGGTATGCCAAAGGAAGAATTAGTAGAATTGTTATCGCTTTTAGTAGAGGAGGAAATACAATGACAAATGCTATAGAAGTGTTGAACTTAAATAAAAAGCTACATCAGTTTCAATTACGAGATGTATCATTCACTTTACCGGCTGGTACGATTATGGGCTTTGTCGGAGAAAATGGTGCAGGTAAAACAACGACTATTAAGTGCCTGATCAATTTGTTAAAAAAAGAGCGTGGTTCAATTAAATTATTTGGCTTAAATCAAGAGTCAAACGACATTGCTATTAAGGAACAAATTGGTGTCGTATTCGATAATATCCATTTCCCAGAAATGCTAACCCCAAAACAAATCAATCAATTAATGGGTGCCGTTTATAAAACGTGGGACCATCATTATTTTTTAAAATTATTGGATCAATTAAAAGTACCCATTCATAAACCGATTAAACAATTGTCCAGCGGGATGAAAATGAAACTTTCCATTTCTACCGCATTAGCACACTATCCTAAATTGCTCATTTTAGATGAGCCAACGAGTGGACTAGACCCTATTGTTCGTGAAGAAATATTAGATTTATTTTTAGAGTTTATGCAAGATGAAGAACATAGTATTTTATTTTCTTCCCATATTACGAGTGATTTAGAAAAAATTGCTGATTATATTACTTTTATTCATGATGGAGAAATTTTATTTAGCGAAAATAAGGATGATTTATTATATCAATTTGGAATATGGAAAGGTTCCTTTGAACAATCAAAGGATTTACCTGATCATTCAAAAATCCGTATGAAAAAATCGCCCTTCGGAGTTGAAATTTTAGTTAAGCGGAATGAAGTGAATAATGCTTTTTATTTAGAAAAACCAACTATTGAAGACATCATGTTATTTTATGTGAAAGGAGACGACATCAAATGAAAGCATTATTATTAAAAGATTTTTTGGCTATGAAGTCCCAGCTTAAAATGATTATTACCATTCTATTATTATTCATTGCTGTCTCTTTCTTCTTACAAGATAGCTTTTACTTGGTCTTATCCATTTTTATATTTGGTACGATTCAAGTAACAGCTTCTTTTACTTATGATGAAATGAGCCATTGGGATCTATATGCAAATACATTGCCTTTGGAAAAATCAGAAATCGTAAAAAGTAAATATATTTTAAGTTTACTTTTAAGTATAGGTACATTATTACTCTTTAGCCCCATTTTACTTTTAATTAATTATTGGACAAATGGGATTCCTCTTATTGATTTTCTTCCAATCATTTGTTTAATGGCCACTGGATCCCTAATCATCATGTCCTTTTTATTACCGATTTACATTAAATTCGGACCTCAAAAGGGAAGACTCTTTTTGTTTTTAATCGTAATTCTTCCAATTATAGGATTTAATGCATCCCTTTCATTTATACTTGATAAGCTACCACCAGTAGAAACATTGCAAAAACTAAGCTATGTTTCACCTATTTTTGGAGCTATACTTTTCATCCTTTCATATATGCTTTCAGTTAAATTTTATGAAACGAAAGAGTTCTAATAAAGAGCGGTTGTTTCCTACACTTTAAGGAAACAACCGTTTCTTAATATTACTTCATCGATTCAAAAGAAAGTGAAGCGAATTTATTTTACCCCTTGCCCAATAATGGATACAGCCGGGTCCACACTAAAGATGGATTCAATGAGACGGTCTACTTTATCCATTGATACTTGGTCAATTTCAGCTATCGTTTCATCTATTGTTTTATGACGACCATGAATTAACTCATTGCGTCCATTACGGCTCATACGGGAATTCGTACTTTCTAAACCTAATACAAAGCTTCCCTTTAATTGTTCCTTTGCATTGGACAGTTCCGATTCCTTAATTCCTTCTGTACGAACTTTTTGTAATGTTTCATTAATCGTTTCGTGCATGATAGTTAGTTGTTGATTATTTGTACTTCCGTAAATAGTGAATGCCCCAACGTCTGCATAACAGGATTGATAAGAAAAGATTGTATAGGCTAAACCTCTCTCTTCCCTCACTTCCTGGAAAAGTCTCGAAGACATATTGCCACCAATAATATTGTTTAAGGCTATAAAACTATTTAAATCCGGATGCTTTATTCCTATAGCAGGATAGGAAATAGCTAAGTGGGATTGTTCCACATCCCTTTCCTTCACGAAGCGACCAGAATGAAATGTTGGATTCGTAAGTGCCGTTTCCATCGCTTTATCAGTACGTTCATAGCGACCGAACAATTTTTCGATATGTAGAAGCAAATCATTTGTTACATTCCCTGCGACCGATATCACAATATTTTCTGGGAAATAGTATTTTTCCATATATTGACGGATTGTATCAGACGTAAATGTGGACAACGTTTCGCTCGTACCTAAGATCGGTAAACCTAACGCGTCTGTTGGATACATCACTCTCCATAATTGTTCGTGAACATCATCATCAGGTGCATCTTCACTCATTAAAATTTCTTCTAATACGACTTGTCGTTCTTTATCTAATTCGTTTTGATCAAAACTAGAGTTAAAAAACATATCTGCCAATATCGATACAGCTAATTGTCCATGATGATCTAATACTTTAGCATAATAACAAGTATTTTCCTTAGAAGTAAAAGCATTAATTTCTCCGCCAATTCGATCAAATTCTTCTGCGATTTGTCTAGCGGATCTCGTTTTCGTACCTTTAAACAACATATGTTCAATGAAATGGGTGATTCCATTTTCTTCCGGTAGTTCAAACCTTGAACCAGCACCTACCCAAATCCCTACGGAAATAGATCGAACATGGGGTATTTCTTCTGAAACGATTCGAACACCGTTTTGACATGTATATACTGTAACCAAACTATCTCCTCACCTCTATGATCAAATTCTCTCCAGCAAAATTCACAAATTCAATGTTTTCGCCAATCATTTTGCTAAAAGGCTGTTTCCTTTCTTACGTTCTACTTTTTTAAATAGAAAAACGTTATAGAACAAAGAAAAATATTCGTAGCATTTAATAATCATATGCTAATCTTCTCTAACCTTCAACTTTTGAAAACGAATTTTTCTTTCATACTTTTTATGAAACTATTAAGAAATTCTTCATAATTGTCCTTCCATTTTCTTCAGATTTTTTTCCTACAATGAATTTATCACTTAATAAAGGAATGAAAAACAATATGATTACTGTTCAATCATTACAACACACTTTTATTATTGGAAAAAAGGGTCAGGAAAAAAAGGTGGAAGTATTAAAGGATATCAACTTCCGTATTGAACAAGGAGAAATAGTGGCTATTGTAGGAAAAAGTGGTTCAGGAAAATCGACGTTACTACAAACGATTGCTGGTTTTATGAAACCTGATTCTGGATCGATCATTGTAAATAATACAGAAATTGCTGGTTTTACGGAAAAACAAAGTACTGCGTTCCGATTAGATCATTTCGGCTTCATTTTTCAAAACTTCCAACTGTTATCTTCTCAAACGGTATTTGAAAATGTTGAACTACCTTTAAAACTAAAAGGCATTAGTCCAGCAATACGGAAAAAGAAAGTTAGTGAAATCCTTACAAAGGTTGAACTGGCTGGAGTAGCAGATCATTACCCAAATGAACTTTCCGGCGGGCAGCAGCAACGGGTATCAATCGCTAGAGCTATGATTACAAACCCGCCTATTATATTGGCTGATGAACCAACTGGTAGTTTAGATTCACAAACGGAAAAGGAAATATTAACCCTTATTCAGCAATTGAATGAACAAGATAATATTACGTTTATTATCATTACCCATGATGAAGAAGTTGCTTCCATTGCAGATCGTAAATTTCGAATGGCAGATGGTGTATTAGTAGGAGGTATGGCTCATGTTATTTAAAGATCAATTACAATTTGTATTTCAACATATGAAAAAAAATAAACTGCGCGTTACGATGACAATATTAGCTGCAATGATAGGATGTTCCTTTTTAATTGTACTAGCTTCAGTTGGGTTTGGTATTCAAGAAACTTTACGGAATGATATTCTTTCACAAGAGGAAATTACGAAAATTGAGCTTTATGGGGATGAAACCCTTTCAGAAAAGGATCGAGAATATATCGAGAGCGTTGATCATGTAAATGTCGTTTTAAATAAGGCTGAACTAGATGGTATTGTCTCCACATCCTTTGAAGATCGTAAAGGTGAATCAACGGGAGTTATTTATAATACGTCAGAACTCAAACAACTTCCATCGAATTTAAATGAAGGTCGCTTACCAGAGCAAGCGAACGAAATTGTCGTCGGTTATCATTTTGCTCAAAGTTTATTAAATGAAGAAGATAGAGCAATCATTGAGAAAAAATCAAAGGAGGCTGAAGAACAGGGATCCTATTACGATGGTTCTGAGGAAGGCTATAAAGGTGATATTTTAAATAAGGAAGTAAACCTTCAGTTTTACAATGCTGAGACTGAAGCATATACAGAGCCTTCTACCTTCAAAATTGTCGGTATATTAAAGAAACCGTCCTATGATTGGTATGTTGATTCTTCCATTCAGTTTAGTGATGCTTTATTGGACAAGTTTCCTAACTTAGTCACGTATCCATCCACTTTTATTTATGTAGATTCTGTCGAGAATGTTATGCCTGTTTTAGAGACATTAAAAGATCAAAACTATCAAGTATACTCGCAAATTGAACAATTAGAAGAAATGGATCTGTTCTTCCTTATTTTTAAAATAGGACTTATATTTATAGGAACAATCGCTATTCTTATTGCTTCTATTGGTATATTTAATACGATGACAATGGCTGTTACAGAAAGAACTCGTGAGATTGGTGTGTTAAAAGCAATAGGGGCTTCTCCGAATTTAATTCAACGATTATTTTTAATGGAAAGTACATTTATAGGCCTTTTAGGTACCGTATTAGCTGTTATTGTATCCTATGTAATTAGTTTTGCGGCAAATGCTATTTTACCTTATGTTGTATCCTTTGCTTTATCTGAAGAAGATTTATCAAATTACGAACTTACCTTCTCATTAATTCCAATTAGTCTTGTGTTAGTTGCAGGGAGTATTAGTTTACTAGTAGCCATTACTTCCGGTTGGCGCCCGGCACGTAATGCGACAAAAATTGAAGTCATTCAAGCATTACGTCAAGAATTGTAATACTTAAACGAAAAAATATTCATAAAAATAAGCGTAGACAAAGTATTAGAAACTTAGTCTACGCTTAACTTTTTTATAAGGGATTGTTTTAGGCTTGTTCAGCACGTTCTTTTTCTTCTTTTAGAACGACTTTGCGAGATAAATTTACGCGCCCTTGGTTATCAATTTCAATACATTTGACAAGTAATTGATCACCGATTTTCAACACGTCTTCCACTTTATTCGTACGTTCTTCTTGAATTTCCGAAATGTGTAATAAGCCATCTTTTCCTGGGAAGATTTCACAGAATGCACCGAATTTCTCGATACGTTTTACAGTTGCCATATAATATTCGCCAACTTTTGCTTCGCGTACGATGGATTCGATAATTTCTTTTGCACGTTTATTCATTTCTTCGTTAGCTGAAGAGATGTAAATTGTACCGTCTTGTTCTGTATCGATTTTTACGCCCGTTTCATCGATAATTTTGTTAATCGTTTTACCACCAGAACCGATGACATCACGGATTTTTTCTGGGTTAATATGAACGACTTCAATTTTCGGTGCATATTTAGATAAGTGAGTGCGTGGCGTATCTAATGTTGCAAGCATTGATTCTAGAATAATCATTCGTCCTGCTTTTGCTTGTTGTAATGCCTCTTCTAAAATATTGCGGGATAAACCGTCAATTTTAATATCCATTTGAAGTGCTGTAACACCTTTGGCAGTACCAGCTACTTTAAAGTCCATATCTCCAAGGTGGTCTTCCATACCTTGAATGTCTGTTAAAATCGTGTAATGTTCCCCTTTTTTCACAAGACCCATTGCAATACCTGCTACTGGAGCTTTAATCGGAACACCAGCGTCCATCATCGCAAGAGTTGATGCACAAATGGATGCTTGAGAAGTAGAACCGTTAGATTCTAATACTTCCGATACACAACGAATCGCATATGGGAACTCAGACTCATCTGGAATAACAGCAAGTAATGCACGTTCTCCCAATGCTCCGTGTCCAATTTCACGACGTCCAGGTCCGCGCATCGGTCCTGTTTCCCCAACTGAGAATTGAGGGAAGTTATAGTGGTGCATGAAACGTTTAGATTCTTCAAGTCCTAAACCATCGATAATTTGTACGTCCCCTAATGGACCTAATGTACAGATGGAAAGTGCTTGAGTTTGTCCACGTGTAAACAATCCTGAACCATGGGCACGTTCTAATAAACCTACTTCAGAAGATAAAGGTCGAATTTCATCAACTTTACGGCCATCAGGACGGATTTTTTCCTCTGTAATTAAACGGCGAACTTCATCTTTAACCATCTTGTCTAAAATGGATTTTACTTGCTTTAATGTATCTTCATCTGCTTCTTGTTCTTCATAGTGGGCAATAACACGTTCTTTAACAGCATTAATCGCATCTTCACGAGCATGTTTTTCCACCGTTTGAATAGCAGCGTTCATGTCTTCTTCGCAAAGCCCTTTCACTTGAGATGAAAGTTCTTCATCGATTTCATATAATTCTACTGCTAATTTTTCTTTACCTACTTCTGCAACAATTTGTTCTTGGAACGCAATTAATTTCTTAATTTCTTCATGACCGAACATAATTGCTTCAAGCATGATTTCTTCTGGAACTTCTAACGCACCAGCTTCTACCATGTTAATTGCATCTTTGTTACCTGCCACAGTTAAGTGAACAGTACTTTTTTCAGATTGTTCTGTTGTTGGGTTAAGTACGAATTCACCATCGATATAACCAACATGTACACCTGCGATTGGACCATCAAATGGAATGTCCGAAACAGCCAATGCTAAAGATGAACCAAACATTGCTGCTACATCTGTTGGGCAGTCTGGATCTGATGACATGACCATAGAGATAACTTGTACTTCATTACGGAAGCCATCAGGGAACATTGGACGAATAGGACGGTCAATTAGACGAGAAACTAAAATCGCATGCTCTGATGGACGACCTTCCCGTTTAATGAATCCTCCTGGAATTTTACCTGCTGCGTATAGACGTTCTTCATAGTTAACTGTTAATGGGAAGAAATCTAATGCTTTTGGTGTTTTTGACATTGTTGCTGTCGCAAGTACTGCTGATTCACCGTAGCGAATTAATGTTGCGCCATTTGCTTGTTTAGCTAGCTGTCCTACTTCTACTACTAGTTGTCGGCCAGCCCATTCATATGAATAGACTTTCTTTTCGGTCATATAATGAACCCCTTTCTCTTGAAACACACTACGTCACGATTTTATCCCGCTATTTGCGGCACATCCAATGATTATGTAAGGAAGTGTCCGTAAAAAGCCCGATAATCACTTACAACCAACTGATATTTCCATCGATTGATTGTTTCATTCTTATATACCATTAGTAAGTGTATCAAAAAAGCAATTTCTATGCTAAATATTTTCAATATAATTATGGCTTTTTCGTATATTTTTTACAAATTATTTAGGAGATAATATTTCTATCCTTATTTATAAATATTTACTAACAACTTTATACATAAATAAAAAGCGGGAATGTTCCCGCTTTTTTTAAACAGAGTAAAGCTACTCAGCTTTTCTTATTATCGACGTAAACCTAGACGATTGATTAGTTCACGGTAACGTTGAACGTCAGTTTCGCGAAGATATTTTAATAAGTGACGACGACGACCTACTTTTTTAAGAAGACCACGTTGAGAGTGGAAATCTTTTTTATGAGTACCTAAGTGATCATTTAAAGCATTGATTTCAGCAGTTAATACTGCGATTTGTACTTCTGGAGAACCAGTATCTCCTTCGTGAGTACGGTACTCAGCGATAATTTCGTTTTTACGTTCTTTTGTAATTGCCATGTTGAATGGACCTCCTAAATAATAATTTACACCACTAGCACAGCAGTCGTTGGAGAATCGAAATGCCGAGCTAAGGTATAGTGCGCATAGCACTTAAAGAATAGTATCATACTTTTAGTTTACAATCAACTATTACGAAGTGTCTTGAAGTATTCAATTGCTTCGTTTTTATCTCGCTCGATTTGAGCTTTTAAAGATTCGATGCCGTCAAATTTTTGTTCGTTACGAATTCGTTTATACCAACCAACTTTTACTTCTTCACCGTAAATATTTTTTTCAAAGTTTAAAATGTGTACTTCGATCGATAATTGCTTATCGTCCGGATTTTTAAATGTCGGCTTATATCCAACATTACAAACTCCATCATACCATTTATTTTGAACTAAAATTTTGACTGCATACACACCGATTGCTGGAATAAAACTTCCTTCGATGGATTGAATATTAGCTGTAGGGAAACCGATTGTTCGACCACGTTTGTCACCATGAACAACAAGACCAGGTACTTCGTAAGCACGACCAAGTAAATTTGCAGCGCTCTCCATATCCCCTTCTTGTAAATAATGGCGAATTCGAGTAGAACTAATTTTTTCTTCTCCGTCCGTTTGTTTGCTAATAACGGACACGCCATAATCTCCATTACTATACTCTTTCATTATATCCATATTTCCCTTTCCTAAACTACCAAATGAAAAATCAAATCCTGCGGAAACGTGTTTTACATTTAAATCCCTTATAAAATATTGGATAAAATCTTCAGGAGATAGTTTCGCAAAATCGGATGTAAATTGAACGACAAAAACATTTTCCACACCGATTTCCTCAAGAATATCCAATTTTTGTTGCAAAGGCGTTATGTAAAATACCTTTTCTTTACGGCCTCCTAAAACAATAGATGGATGAGGATCAAAGGTCATAACGGCACTTTCAATCCCCAATTGTTCTGCCATATGAATCGCATTTTGAATAACCGCTTGATGCCCTCTATGTACACCATCAAAGAATCCTACTGCAAGAGAGTATGCAGTGGATTCATTTGCTAGATTTAATTGATGGGGGTATTTTAAATGAACAACCTTCATCTGAAAACTTGCCTCCTATAATTAGTTTGGGAACATTTTTTCTGGTTTCATAAAACCTTCTTTTGTTGGATGCTTTACATATACTGCAAGAGCCTTTCCATTCATGCTATATACAATTTTATCATTTTCTTTTAATAATGTATGTTTCGGAAGTACTTGTCCATTTAATATTTGCTTTTCATTAGATTCATCAACTTCAATAAACGGATAGGTAGATAGGGCATACTCAACGGGTAATATGATTTGATCTATCGTTACTTCCTTCATCATTTCTTGTACTTGTTGTAGTGTAACACAATTTTCTTTTTTGAAAGTACCAGAAGCTGTTCTTACAAGGGATGCCATGTGGGCAGGATAGCCTAATTTTTCTCCAATTTGCACAGCAAGGGTACGAATATATGTCCCTTTGCTACATGCAATACGAATGTGGAAAGTAATTTCTTCCCCTGCAAAACTCTCTTCATCATCCAACAATTGTAAGGAGTAAATGGTCACTTTTCTTGTTGGACGCTCAACTACTTCCCCTTTGCGGGCATATTCATATAATTTTTTACCGTTTACTTTTACGGCAGAATACATTGGTGGGGTTTGTTCAATAACGCCCGTTAAACTTTCCAATGTTTTTAACAACTGTTGTCTTGAAATTTTTTTGAAGGAAAGATCCTGATTAACCGTTTCACCTTCTGCATCCTCCGTTGTTGTTGTTTTTCCAATGGATACAACCGCTTCATAGACCTTTCCAGCATCTGTTAAATATTCTGCAATTCGTGTTGCCTGTCCAATGCATATAGGCAAGACACCTTCTACACCTGGGTCTAGCGTTCCAGTATGACCGACCTTTTTTGTTTTTAAAATTTTTCTTAATTGAAAGACGCAATCATGGCTTGTCATGCCTCTTTCCTTCCAGAGAGGTAAAATGCCGTTCATATTGTGCTCCTTAAACTATTTTTCTTGTATTTTTCTATCTATGCATGCTCATCATGATAAACAGAAAAAGTCTACATCGCACAACTTTATGCAGATGTAGACTTCACTAACTTTTATTCCTCATGAAGAGAACGTAACAATGCATCGATTTTGTTTCCATATTCCACAGCTGAATCAAATTCAAATGTGATTTCTGGAGTACGACGCAAACGAATTCGATGACCGATTTCTGTACGGATGAAACCTGATGCTTTTACTAAAGCCTTCAATGTCTCTTCCCGTTCCCGTTCACTACCTAGAGATGAGATGTAAACCGTTGCTTGTTGAAGATCACCAGTTACGGCTACATCAGTAATTGTAACAAACCCAACTCTTGGGTCTTTTAATTTACGAGTAATGATATCGCCAAGTTCTTTTTTCATTTGCTCAGCAATTCGATTTGAACGTAATGACATAATTGTGCCACCTCTTTTTTAAAGTAAGAATGATGCCCCTTTAGGTTCACGAAAATTAAGCCTTGTTTTACTTAATAGATAAGTGATGTAAGGAGGCATCGTTCTTACCTTAATATCATTTAAACTTGTACGCCTCGGCGTAATTTGTCCCTTTTCGGACGAATTATAAATAATCTTTCCAAACCTCGAGTTGTTCCCACGAAGGATTGGATTGAAGGAAGTGAAGTGCATGATTGATTTCTCGCTCTGCACTCATCTTTGATGATGACACACAGACAAGAGCAATTCTTGTCCGTTGCCATACATTTTGATGATCAATTTCTGCAACAGAAACATTAAATTTCTGTTTTGTCCGTGTAATCATTCGCTGGAGAACAGCTCGCTTTTCTTTTAACGAATGGGAATCAGAAATAATGAACTCAACTTCCGCATAGACGATCATTATCGTTTAATTTCTTCCATTATGAAGGCTTCGATAATATCGCCCTCTTTAATGTCATTAAAGTTTTTGATCGTCATACCACATTCGTAACCTTTTGCCACTTCTTTAGCGTCGTCTTTGAAACGTTTTAATGAATCTAATTCACCTTCAAATACAACGATTCCGTCACGAATGACACGAACGCCAGAATCACGAGTTACTTTCCCTTCTGTTACGTAAGAACCAGCGATTGTTCCAACTTTAGAAACTTTAATTGTTTGACGAACTTCAGCTTGACCAATGATTTTTTCTTCATATTCAGGGTCAAGCATTCCTTTCATTGCCGCTTCGATTTCTTCAATTACTTTGTAAATAATACGGTGTAATCGAATATCTACGCCTTCTGCTTCCGCTGCACGTTTCGCATTCGTATCTGGGCGTACATTGAAACCAATAACGATTGCGTTTGAAGCAGCTGCTAATGAAATATCAGATTCTGTAATTGCGCCGGCACCAGTATGAATAATTTTTACGTTAACACCTTCAACGTCAATTTTCATTAATGATGCGGCCATTGCTTCTACAGTACCTTGAACGTCCGCTTTAACAATAATATTTAATTCTTTTACATCGCCTTGTGACATTTGCTCGAATAAGTTATCAAGTGTCACCCGTTGTTTTTCAGAACGACTAGCTTGAATAGCAGTCATAGCACGGGATTCACCCACTTGGCGAGCAGTTTTCTCGTCTTCGAAGACAACAAAACGGTCACCAGCTTGAGGTACTTCGTTAATACCTGTAATTTCAACAGGTGTAGCAGGACCTGCCTCTTTAACACGTCGGCCAATATCATTCACCATTGCACGGACACGTCCATAAGCATGGCCAACAACGATTGGATCACCAACACGTAAAGTACCATCCTGTACTAATAAAGTAGCAACAGAACCTCTACCTTTATCTAATTGGGCTTCGATCACTGTACCGATTGCTGAACGATTTGGGTTTGCTTTTAATTCTGCTACTTCCGACACTAATAGTATCATCTCTAATAGCGTATCAATACCTTCACCTTTAAGGGCAGATATTGGAACGAAAATCGTATCGCCGCCCCAATCTTCAGGAACTAATCCGTGTTCTGTTAATTCTTGCATTACACGGTCTGGATTTGCAGAAGGTTTATCCATTTTGTTTACTGCAACAATAATTGGAACTTCAGCCGCTTTCGCATGGTTAATTGCTTCTACTGTTTGAGGCATAACCCCATCATCAGCAGCGACAACAATAATTGCTAAATCGGTAATACTTGCACCACGGGCACGCATCGTTGTAAATGCTGCGTGTCCAGGCGTATCTAAAAATGTAATCTTTTTACCGTTAATATCAACTTGGTAAGCACCAATATGTTGAGTGATACCACCAGCTTCACCAGCTGTTACTTTTGTATGACGAATTGAGTCAAGTAATGTTGTTTTACCATGGTCAACGTGCCCCATAATTGTTACAACTGGAGGACGTTCTTCCATCGATTGTTCGTTTTCTTCATTTTGTTCAAAGTACGCATCTAAATCTGTAATATCAACGCGTACTTCTTCTTCTACTTCTACACCATAATCAGCACAGATTAACTCAATCGCATCTTTATCTAACTCTTGGTTAATTGTTGCCATGACACCAAGCATAAATAATTTTTTAATGATTTCTGATGGTTCGCGGTGTAATTTTTTTGCAAGCTCTGCAACAGATAAAGATTCATAAAACGTAATTTTTTCTGGTAATTCTTTAGGTGTTACCGGTGTTTGTGGTTGTTGATGTTTAGGCTGACGGCGTTTTCCCCCGTGAATACCAGGTTTTTTACGTTGATTAAATCCGCCTTTATTGTTGTTACGATTGTTATTATTGTTAGTTTGATTTTTATTATTATGATCCATATTTTTGTTATGGTTACCCTTATTCTTTGGTTTTTCGCCGTTCGATTGAGGCGATTGTCTTTGTTCATTGTTAGTTTGATTTGGTGATTTCTTTTGCGGTCTATTTTGCTCTTTCGTTTGAGACTTTTGAGCATTTGGTGTAGCTTGTTTCTTTTCTTTTGTCTCTTGTTTTGCTTGAGCTTGTGTTCCTTTATTAAACACTGAGTCTAATTTGGAAACAGCATCTCCTTCAAGCATTGACATATGATTCGAAACAGTGATGTTTAATTTTTTTAGTTCTTCTATAACTTCTTTACTTGATTTACTTACTTTTTTCGCATATTCATGAACTCTTATTTTGGTCATCTGCTCACCCCCGATTAATTTTCGTTGAGTAGACTAGACATCTTTTTCGCGAATCCGCTATCTGTAATAGCAAGTGCGACACGTGCTTCTTTACCAATTGCAGTCCCTAGCTGGTAGCGATCACCAAACACATGATACTCAACGTTGTAATACGTACATTTATCTTGAATTTTTTTACTAGAATTTTTTGAGGCGTCAGCGGCTAGTAGTACAAGCTTTGCTTTATTCGTACGTATTTCCTTTACTACTAACTCTTCCCCTGAGACTACTTTTCTTGCTCTTGCTGCCAATCCTAATAGTTGCAGTAGTCTCTGATTCATAAAATTGACTCCCGACGAATGAGTTTAATGAGTTCCTCATAAACTTCATCTGGAATTTTCACTTCTAATTGGCGCTCTAATATATTTTTCTTCCGCGCAGTTTCCACCGCTTCTTCCGATTTTGAAATATAAGCACCGCGTCCGGATTTTTTCCCTGTTACATCGACCGATACTTCTCCTTCTTTTGAGCGAACAATACGTATCATAGATTTCTTAGGAAGCATCTCGCCCGTTACAACACATTTACGTAATGGAACCTTTTTTTTCGTTGACATGAGATATCACCTTCCCTATATAAAACGAGAAAATTAAAACTTATTCCTAACTGTGTCGTTATTCTTCTTCGTCTTGATAAAGGTCGTACCCAATATCTTCGAAGGAAGCATCTTTGTCTTCTTGAACAAAACGACTTGTCTCGTTCGGATAAATTCCTAATTCACGAGCATCCGTTTCACTTTTAATATCAATTTTCCAACCTGTTAATTTTGCAGCAAGACGTGCATTTTGACCACGCTTACCAATAGCAAGAGAAAGCTGATAATCAGGAACGACAACAGTAGTCGATTTTTCTTCTTCGTTTACGATCACATCTAATACTTGTGAAGGACTAAGTGCATTTGCAACGAAAACGACTGGATCTTCTGACCATTCTACAATGTCAATTTTTTCTCCATTTAATTCGTTGACAATCGTTTGCACTCGCGCACCTTTAGCACCAACGCATGCCCCTACTGCATCGATTTCTTCATTGTGAGCATAAACAGAAATTTTAGAGCGATCCCCTGCTTCGCGAGCAATGGATTTAATTTCTACAATACCTTCGAAAATTTCTGGAACTTCCATTTCGAATAGTCTGCGTAGTAATCCTGGATGTGTACGAGAAACAATGATTTGAGGTCCGCGTGTCGTACGCTCAACTTTTGTAATATAAACACGAATTCTTGATTGAGGTTTATATACTTCACCTTGAATTTGTTCATTAGTAGGTAGAGCAGCCTCCACCTTCCCTAAGCTAATGTAAATGTTACGAGCGTCTTGGCGTTCAATGACGCCATTGACAATATCATCTGTACGATCTACATATTCTTCGTAGATTAGTCCGCGCTCTGCTTCACGAACACGTTGTGTAACAACCTGCTTAGCTGTTTGCGCAGCAATACGACCAAAGTTGCGAGGAGTTACTTCTTGTTCTAATACGTCACCAATTTCATAAGCAGGGTTAATTTCTTTAGCATCTTCAAGAGAAATTTGAAGACGGTCATCTTCCACTTCTTCAACGACATCTTTACGAGAATACACGACCATTGAACCATTCTCTAAGTTTAAATCGACACGTACATTTTGTGCTTGATTAAAGTTTCGTTTATATGCAGTTACTAATGCAGCTTCGATTGCTTCAATTAAAATATCTCTTGAAATGCCTTTTTGCTGCTCCAGAGCAGTTAAAGCATCTAGTAAATCACTACTCATTTTTGTTTTCACTCCTAAATAGCTAGTTTGATGAAAAATCGATTGCAAGTCGTGCTTTAGCGATTTTTTCTTTTTCGATAAATATCGTCATTTTACGTGTTTTAATACGAATTTCAAGCTCTAAACCTTGTTCAGTATATGCTCTCAAATAGCCTTGGAATTCTTTCATGTCCTTAATCGGCTCATATGTTTTCACATAAATAAATTTACCTACTGCTTTTTTAAAATCAGATTCTTTTTTTAATGGTCGTTCCGCACCTGGTGAAGATACTTCTAAATAATAGTTTTGCTCGATTGGGTCCTTTTCATCCAGAACTAAACTTAGACGCTCACTTACAATGGCACATTGATCAATATCAATTCCGCCTTCAGGTGTATCTATATAGACACGAAGGAACCAATTGCGGCCCTCTTTCAGAAACTCTATATCGACTAATTCTAGGTTCAATTCTTCTAAAATTGGTGTAACAAGCTCTTCAATTACTGACGTTACTTTGCTCATAGTATCCTCCCTACGTAATTGTCTGTTGCTTATACATGTTAGATGACAGTAGTTAGTTAAAAAACAGAAATTCCACCAAAAATGGTGAAATTTTAAAGTAGTACCTAAAGGTAAGAAAAATTTGGATTAGCATAACAACAGAAAAGAGCGGGAAAGCCCCACTCTTTTGCTGCAAAACTATCAACAAATTATTACCATAACAATAGCACAAATTATTACTTAATGCAAATTTACGTAAATGTGTTACTCCATTGGTAATAAATCAATTAACTCCTAGCGTTATAGCATCTTTTCTAAAGACGCATAAAAGTAATGGTTCATTTTATTAGAATAAGGAAAGTTGATTCGCATCCGGTAGTCCTTCTAAACATCCTAAAGAATCCATATACTCAATTAATGTTTTCGAAACTCGACCCCGTTGTTGTAAATCTTCTTTCGATAAAAATTCACCATCCTCTCTAGCGGCAACAATTGCTTTCGCAACGTTAGTCCCTAGACCAGGAATCGCATCAAAGGGTGGAATTAATGAATTACCGTCTATTATAAACTCGCTTGCTTGTGAACGATAAAGGTCTACTTTTTTGAAGCTCATACCTCGCTCGCACATTTCTAAAGCAAGCTCTAAAACCGTCAGTAAGTCTTTTTCCTTTTTGGAAGCATCTAACCCTTTTGCATTGATTTCATCGATGCGAGAACGAATCATCGCCGAACCTTGAGTCATCGCAATTAAGTCAAAATCACTTGCACGAACGGTAAAATAGGCAGCGTAATATAAAATAGGATGATGCACTTTAAACCAAGCTATACGTACCGCCATTAAAACATAGGCTGCGGCATGGGCTTTCGGAAACATGTATTTAATTTTTTTACATGAATCGATATACCATTCCGGTACATTTTGCGCCCGCATTTCTACTTCCATTTCTTCGGTTAATCCTTTCCCTTTACGAACGGATTCCATTATTTTGAAAGCAAAACTTGGTTCTAACCCTTGATAAATTAAATACACCATAATATCGTCACGACAGCCAATTACTTCGGATAAAACACATGTACCGTTTTGAATTAATTCTTGAGCATTTCCTAACCAAACGTCAGTACCATGGGAAAGACCGGAAATTTGAACAAGTTCACTAAAGGTAGACGGTTTTGTATCCTCTAACATTTGACGAACGAATCTTGTACCAAACTCAGGAATACCTAAAGTACCAGTTTTACATCCAATTTGTTCTTCAGTTACCCCTAGTGATTCTGGAGAAGAGAAGATTTTCATTACTTCTGGATCATCGGTTGGGACTGTTTTCGGATCGATACCGGATAAATCCTGTAGCATCCTAATCACAGTCGGATCATCGTGTCCAAGTATATCGAGCTTTAACACGTTATCATGAATGGAGTGGAAGTCAAAATGGGTTGTTTTCCACTCGGCATCTTGGGCATCTGCCGGATATTGCACAGGTGTAAAATCATAAATATCCATATAATCTGGAACAACGATAATACCACCTGGGTGTTGACCCGTCGTCCGTTTTACACCAGTACAACCTTGTACAAGTCGGTCCACTTCTGCTCCACGGAACGTCACATTATTATCATTGGAATAACCTCTTACATAACCGTACGCTGTTTTTTCGGCTACAGTACCGATTGTACCCGCACGATAAACATAATCTTCCCCGAACAGTACCTTCGTATAATTATGGGCTTGAGGTTGGTATTCCCCAGAGAAGTTCAAGTCGATATCAGGTACTTTGTCCCCTTTAAATCCTAGGAACGTTTCAAAAGGAATGTCTTGTCCATCCTTTTTATAACGGGTACCGCATTTTGGACAGTCTTTGTTAGGTAAGTCAAATCCACTACCTACCGAACCATCATCGAAAAACTCTACATTTTTACAATTTGGACAAATGTAATGGGGTGGTAACGGATTTACCTCCGTTATTTCCATGAACGTTGCGACTAATGAAGAACCTACCGAACCACGGGAACCAACTAAGTATCCATCGGCAAGGGATTTTTTCACTAGTTTCGCAGAAATTAAATAAATTACGCCGAACCCGTTCCCTAAAATAGACTTCAACTCTTTTTCAATCCGCGCTTTCACAATTTCAGGTAATTCTTCTCCATAAATTTTATGGGCCATTTCATACGTTAAATTCGTAACTTCTTCATCAGAACCTTCAATTTTCGGCGTATAAAGCTCATCTTTAATCGGTTTCACATCACCGATCATATTAGCAATTTTTTGTGAGTTCGTCACAACAATTTCCTTTGCTATGTCTGGCCCTAAAAAATCGAATTCCTTTAACATTTCATTTGTAGTCCGGAAATGTACAGCAGGTAATTTATAGCGATTTAATGGATTAGCCCCACCTTGAGAACCGACTAAAATTTGTCTAAACACACTATCATTTTCATGTAAATAGTGTACATTACCTGTTGCTACGACCGGTTTTTCCAAACGTTTGCCAAGCTTCACTAATTTGCGAATTATATCTTCCAAATTCCATTCATCATGGATCGTTCCGCCTTCTATTAACGGGGCATAAACAGGTTTTGGATGTACTTCTATATAGTCATAAAATTTCGCGACTTTTTCTGCTTCTTCTGGAGATTTATTCATCATCGTTTCGAATAATTCCCCGTTACTACAACCAGAACCGACAATTAGCCCTTTACGATATTTAATTAGATCCGAACGGCGAATACGCGGAACTCGATAATACGTTTGGGTGTGGGCAATCGAAATTAATTTAAATAAGTTTTTCAACCCTTCATTGTCCATTGCTAAAATCGTGCAGTGGTAAGGTCGAGACTTTTTATAACTTTCGTTTTTATCAATATGTTGATTAAATTCATCGTGATAATGAATGCCTTTTTCTTTTGACTCTTTTAGTAAATGTAACAATAATTCCCCAGTTGCTTCTGTATCGTATATTGCCCGGTGATGTTGAGTTAATTCAATACCATACCGTTTACATAACGTATTTAAACGATGACTTTTTAAAGTTGGATTTAAGAAACGAGATAATTCTAACGTATCAATAACGGGATGTACGACGCCTTGAATACCCGCCTTTTCATAAGCGGTATATAAAAATCCCATATCAAAGGAAGCATTATGGGCTACTACAATCGCATCGCCAATAAACTCTCTAAATTCCGTTATGACCTCGTCCACTTCCGGTGCATCGCGCAACATATCGTCGGTAATATGGGTTAACTCGATAATTTTTGCTGACAACGGTTTATGAGGATTGGCGAATCGTTCAAATTTATCGATTACTTTACCTTCCTTCATTTTTACAGCAGCCAATTCGATAATTGTATCGTACGCTGTTGAAAGACCTGTTGTCTCTACGTCAAATACGACATAAGTTGCATCGTCTAAAGGGATATGTTGTTCGGCATAAGCAATTGGTGAACCGTCGTCCACTAAGTTTGCTTCAACCCCATATATAATTTTTATACCATGTTTTTTCCCTGCCGCATAAGCTTCTGGGAAACCTTGGGCTACTGCATGGTCCGTAATCGCTACTGCAGAATGACCCCACTTCGCCGCTTGTCCTACTAATTGATCAATAGGTGTAACGGCATCCATTTGACTCATTGGTGTATGTAAATGAAGCTCTACCCGTTTTTCCCCTTCAGGTGCTGTATCTTTACGTGATTCTTTATAAACTTCATTAATATCTTGAGCCATTACAACTAAATCCCGAACGAATGTATCATTTTGGACAGAGCCGCGTACTTTCACCCACATTCCTTTTTTCAGTTGGGCCATTCTCTCAGCATCTTCTTTATCCCGGGAGAACATTTTCACTAAAATGGAATCGGTATAATCGGTAATTTTTAATTCTAATAAAGAACGTCCACTTTTTAGTTCTTTTATATCGACAGCAAATACAAAACCTTCTAACACAACACGACGTTCTTCTTCAACAACCCGACGAATTTCCATAATTTCCGTATCTTTAATGATATTTCCTAATTGGAATGGACCGTTATTGACAACAGCTTCTGGATTATCACTTTTCGCTTTTTCACGACTTTGGAAATCTTCCATAGCTTGTTTTGCCAATTGGGCTTCTTCTAATTGGCGTTGTTCAATATATTGTTGTCTTGCCTCAATCATTTCTTCTGTTGCTTCAACAAGTTGGAAATCGACTGAGAAAGAAGGGAAACCTAAGTTTCCGTATGCCTCTACAATTTTTTGTGCATATTTCGATTTCAAAGTAAGCTGTTCCATTTCAGCCATACAATTGACAATCAATTTATTCCCCGTCCATTGAGGGATTTGGTTCATCAAACGATCTTTTAAAGGAGGTGAAGCATCCAATTGTTCCACCGCTGTTAACCAATAATCCGATATCAGTTGTTCTGTCACTTGCGGATTACGCGCTTCAATCATAATCGACGCTTGTGCGATATGAGAAAACTGTTCTGCCATCCTTGTGCGAAATAATTGATACAATTGGAACGGTAAAATATTGTTTAATGTAATGGAAAAACTCCAAATCCGATTTTTTTTATGAACAGTTAACCTAGAAAGTTCTCCTTGTTCAAAAAAAGACATGTAGACATCTTCCGTCAGCTGTAGTTGTTGCAACAAAGTTAAAAATCTTTCCCTTGCTTCTTGGTTGTCTACCACTATACTCACCACCTAGTTTTTACAAATAATTTCAAGTTAATTTTTATACCCGGTTTGAACGGTTTTCAATTTAATGGGAACGGAAATATTCGTTTAAGCGATCAATTAACTCTTCCTTTGCCCACTCAAATATTTCACCAGTCCGTCTTATTTTCACTTCCACAATTCCTTCACTTGCCCGTTTTCCAATCGTTACACGTACAGGTAATCCGATTAAATCCGAATCGATAAATTTCACCCCAGCCCGTTCATCCCGATCATCAAATAATACGTCAAAATGGTATGAAGTTAAAATATGATAAAGTTGAGAGGCTAAATCAAATTGAACTTCATCATGAATATTGACCGGTATAAGATGTATATCGTAAGGGGAGAATTGTTTTGGCCATACGAATCCATTCTCATCTTGATATATTTCAGCCATTACTGCTAGCAATCTAGATATCCCTAGTCCAAAGCTTCCCATATACATAGGTTTTGACTGACCATTTTCATCGATAAAATTCGCATTAAATTTTTCAGTTAACCAAGTTCCGGACATTCGAATATGACCGACTTCAATTCCTTTTTTTAAGCGAATTGTTCCATTTCCGTCTGGAGAAGGATCCCCTTCTTGGATATATCGTATATCTTCATAACTATTTACTGCAAAATCCCTTTCAGGATTGACATTGATATAATGATAGCTATCTTCATTCGCTCCGGCTATTCCATTACGAATCGACTGAATGGCTAAATCGGCAATGACTTTTACATTTACAGGCAACTTAATCGGTCCGATAGAACTTATTGTACAGCCTAGCAATTGCTCTATTTCCTCTTCCGTTGCCAATGTAAGGGATTGGGCTTTTAAAGCATTTCTCAATTTAATAGGATTAATTTGATGATCTCCCCGTACTAAAACAACGACAAACTCCCCATCAACTTTAAATACAATCGATTTCATACAATCCGTTTGTTCTTTCGTAAAGAATGAGCATACTTCCTCGATCGTCTTAACTTGAGGTGTTTCAACCTTTTCCAATGGGTTCATCGGTTTTTCAGAAGATGGATAACTCGTAACTACAGGAGTGATTTCGATATTCGATGCATAATTTGATTCATCGGAATAAGCAATCGTTGTTTCTCCAATATCCGATGCGACGATAAATTCATGGGCTTTTAATCCGTCCGCCGTTCGTGTATCGGCATCAATCATCTCATAATATAAACCAAGTCTACTTAAAATACTGGAATAGACGTCACTCATTTGAAGATAAGTCGCTTCTAAACTTTCTTCTGTAGCGTGGTAGGAATAAGCAGCCTTCATTAAAAACTCCTTACTCCGTAACAAACCGTATCGAGGACGACTTTCATCACGAAACTTCGACTGAATTTGATAGAAAGTAATTGGTAATTTTTTATAAGATTTTATTTCATCACGCATCAGTTGAGTCATAACTTCTTCATGACTAGGTGCAAGAATTAATTGGCGTTCGTTTCGGTCCTTTAATTGGAGCACTTCTTCATCCTTCTCATGAAATCGAAAGGAATGTTGTAAAATGTCCTTCGGCTGTAAGGAAGGTAACGTAATTTCAATTGCTCCTAACCTTTCCATTTCTTCACTTATCATTTTCTCCAACTTGTTTAACACTCGTTTTGCTAAAGGTAAATAGGAATAAACACCGCTTGTACTTTGACGTAAAAATCCAGCACGAAGAAGCATTTTATGAGACTTCACTTCTATATCAGAAGGCATTTCACGTAGTGTTGGGATAAGGGTTAAACTTTGTTTCATTGTGCCCACCTTCTTCTTATAAACTTAATGTACTTTTAAGCATATCATACAAACAACTAAGATAAATATAAACTAAAATTTACAAATCATTCTTACAAATAGATTAATAAAAAGATTTAACCTTATTCACTTTGGATTTTACCATACATGAATAAGGTTAAATTTCTTTAAAAACATTTTGTTGTATTTTCACATTCTTATTGGAATTTGTAACTATCCTATATGAACATTGTCATCTAATTGCCTAGAAGAAAAATCTTTGAATATCGTTCCACGTAACGACGACCATTAGAATCATTAGTAACACAATACCTACAAAATGAACAAGTCCTTCTTTTTGACGATCCACAGGTTTTCCGCGCAAGGCTTCAACACCGAAAAATAACAATCTACCACCATCTAATGCTGGTAATGGTAACAAGTTCATAATTCCTAGGTTAATACTTAATACGGCAGCCCAATTCATTAAGTTATATACTCCATATTGGGCAACGGTTTCAGTCGCTTTATATATGCCTACAGGACCAGATAATGCATCGATTGTAAATTGACCAGTAACTAAATCCCCTAACAGCCCTAAAATAAGAACTGTGTAATCATATGTTTGAGTTACACCGAAGGCGAGGGCTTTCAATGGATTTTTTTCAACTGGACTTTGATACATTACTCCAATTTGCCCATATTCCTTACCACTTTCCTCTAAAGCATCAGGCGTCATCGTTAACTCAATCTCTTGTCCACCTCGTTCGACTAAGAATGTTAACTCTTCACCTGGTTTTTCTTGAACAGTTCCGGAAAGTTCTTGCCAATCTTCAATCGGATCTCCATCAATCGCTTTTACAAAATCTCCCTTTTGCATTCCTGCTTCCGCAGCTGGCCCATTTTCTACGACATCATAAATAATTGGTTCGTAAGTAGGGACACCTTGCATCATTGCGATAAAAGCAAACACGAAGAATGCTAATATAAAGTTAAATAGCGGACCTGCAAAGATGGCCATCGCCCGTTGTCCTACAGTTTTCGAATTAAATTGACGATCAAGTGGAGCAATCATCAGTTCTGTTCCATTTTCCACAACAATAGCTTGTCTAGATACATTAATTCTTACAAATTGATTTTCTTCATCGTAGCCTTCAATCCATAATTCTTTTTCCAAGTCCGCCCGTTCTACTTCCATAAATAGAACATTCGGATTTTGAACATTTTGATTTAAATAAATCTTTTCAGCAACGTTATCACGATTTAATATCAATCCAACTCGATATCCTGGCTGTAATTCGATTTGATCTACATCTTCACCAGCCATACGAACATACCCGCCAAGGGGTAATAGTCGAATCGTATATAACGTCTCCCCTTTCATCATTCCAAAGATTTTGGGACCCATACCTATTGCAAATTCACGAACTAAAATGCCTGCTCGTTTCGCAAAAATAAAATGCCCTAGTTCATGGAAAAATACTAGAGAACCAAAAACAATAATAAACGCTATAACTGTTTGCATATCATCCCACCTTCAAGAGCAGTATACTTATTCTATGCTCGCTCTATCTATTTTACCATGCTCGCTACTGTTTTTCTTGTTTCACTATCTACATGAAGTATAGTTTCTAAATCTGGCATTAATATATTTTGATGATCGTTCATCACTTGTTCGATAATTTCTTCGATTTGTAAGAAAGTGATTTTTTCCTCTAAAAATAACGCTACTGCAGCTTCATTAGCAGCATTCATAGCTGTTAAAACACTTCCCCCTGCCCGTCCTGCGTCATAGGCTAGTTTTAAAGCACGAAATCGGTCAAAGTCGACTTCCTTAAAGTGTAATTGACCAATTTGCGCTAAATTCAATCGATTCCCTCCAACAAGTGGCAATCGATCCGGATAACTTAGAGCATACTGGATCGGCACTCGCATGTCAGGGGTACCAAGTTGTGCAATCACACTTGTATCATGATACTCAACTAAAGAGTGAATAATACTTTCTTTATGTAATAAAACATCGATTTTTTCAAAGGGCATATTAAATAATACATGGGCTTCAATGACTTCTAACCCTTTATTCATCATCGTTGCCGAATCGATTGTAATTTTAGCTCCCATCGACCAGTTCGGATGATTTAAAGCGTCTTTCACCGTAACATCTTTTAATTGTTCCCGTGTTTTATCTCGGAATGAGCCACCAGAAGCTGTTAAAATGAGCCGTTCAATTTGTTTTGGATTTTCACCGTTCATTGATTGGAAAATTGCCGAATGTTCACTATCAACTGGTAGAATCGCTACATTATATTTTCTCGCTTCAGCCATAACTAAATGTCCAGCTGTTACTAATGTCTCCTTATTCGCAATCGCAATTGTTTTTCCCATCCGAATAGCTGCTAAAGTAGATTCTAATCCTACACTTCCTAGAACTGCATTTACAAGAACAGTGGAATCCGAATGTGTAGCAACTTCAACTAATCCTTTTGTTCCAAACGTAAAATGAATATGTGGGTATTCTTTTTGTAACTGTATGGCATCTTGTTCTTGTTGTACTGATACTAGCTCAGGTTGAAGATCATCGATGATTTCACGAGTTTTTTCGATATTTTTACCAGAGGATAAGGCAACAAGTTGAAAACTATCTTTATTATTCCGTAAAATATCAACTGTTTGAATTCCAATAGAACCTGTTGCTCCTAATAAACTAATTTTTTTCAACATTACTCTTCCCTTCAAGAACATTGTCTTTTATTAATAAGGTTTAACTTTGGTCAATAGGTATTCCTCAGTTTAAGAATACCTATTTGAACAAAGTTAAACAAAATGTATAAAGTGTAATAACGGTAATACAAATAGAAGACTATCAAAGCGGTCAAGAATTCCACCGTGACCAGGTAATAGTTTCCCTGAATCTTTCACTCCATAATGACGTTTAATAGCAGATTCAACTAAATCGCCTAACTGACCAAAGATGGAAGCGATAATCGAAATAAGTATTAACGCAAGCCAAGATGAGGATATCGGATAAATCCATTGCATAATACATGCGAAAATAACTGCCGTTACAATTCCACCGATAAAACCTTCAACCGTTTTATTAGGAGAAATTTCAGGCCATAATTTCTTTTTTCCTAGTTTTCGTCCAACAAAATAAGCCCCTGAATCGGTTGTCCAAACAATTAATAGAGCAAAAATAATGTATACTAATCCATTTTCTGCGTTACGAGTTTCAATAAAATAATAAAAACCGATACCGACATATAATGCACTCGTTAAAATAAAGCCTACATCATCAAAGGTAAAACGATTTTTAATCATCACTGTATAAATTAATAACAGGATGACACCTATCATTAAAAATTCCAATTTTGAATAAGGGACGATCTCTTCTAACTCAACTGTAGAAAGAGGTAGAAGGATACAAAACATAATGAGGGCCCCGATCATACCTGGTATTGAAAAAATTGAAATATTTTTCATTCTGAGCAGTTCATATAGTCCTACTGCTGCGATCACATATACTAATAACGTAAAAGGTAAGTTGCCATAAATAACGAATGGAATGAATACTAATGCTGCAACTACCGCCGTTATAATTCTTTGCTTCACTTCATTTCTTCCCCTTTCAATCCACCGTAGCGTCGATTACGCTTTTGATAGGCGTGGATCGCTTCCATAAACGATTGATGGTCAAAATCAGGCCACAATATGTCTGTGAACCAAAATTCCGTATAAGCGAGTTGCCATAACATAAAATTACTTAATCGAACTTCACCGCTTGTTCGAATGAGTAAATCTGGTTCTGGTAGATTTGATGTCATTAAATATTGATCAATCATTGTTTCATCAATAGCGTCGATTGATATATTTCCATTATTCACTTCTATCATTATATCCTTCATTGCTCTTACAATTTCAGCACGACTACCATAATTCATTGCAAAATTTAATATTAACCCTGTATTATGTTTCGTTTTTTCCATCGCTTCATCTAAAGCTTTTTTCGTATTGTTAGGTAACCCTTCTTTATCACCGATCATTTGTATTCGAATGTTCCGTTCCATCAATTCAGGCATAAATGAATTTAAAAACATTTGCGGTAAACTCATTAAATAGTCTACTTCCGATTTCGGCCTTCTCCAATTTTCCGTTGAAAAAGCATATAAAGTTAACACTTTAATGCCTAAATCATCTGCAATACGCGCAATTTTCCGCACTGTTTGCATGCCTTCATGATGTCCTGCAATTCTAGGCATGGCTCTTTTTTTCGCCCAACGTCCGTTGCCATCCATTATGATTGCGATATGGGAAGGTAGACATTCATTATCTAGTAGAAATTCTTCAACCCTTGATGACTGCTTTCCTTTTTTTGATTTACTAAATAGTTTCTTTAACATCAGCAATTCCCCCACGTGACAACAATTTGGACGTTTTTTTTATCATAACAAAAACAAATGAATGTGTCTTAAGTTCTTTTTACCTTTTCTTAATTTATTTTGAAATATATGTATACGTATAAATTTATTATATCGTAAAACTAATTATACGAATATGACCAGTTACCTTATTATGTATACTAAACGATAAATTCAAATTTTCTCTCTCTAATGAATATACGAAAGAAAAAGACGTCCTAACTGATAGGACGCCCTACACCTGATTTTGTTCATTATTCAATCTGAAACTTAAAACTTACGTTCGCCAAGAAATAAGAACAAAGAAAGGTTTTCTTATACTGATAAGATTTCTTGTTCTTTATCTTTAGCAATTTGATCAATTTTCACGATAAAGTCATCAGTAAGTTTTTGAATATCGTCACTGTAACCACGTAAATCGTCTTCAGTTATGTCGCCATTTTTTTCTAATTTTTTCAATTCATCGTTTGCATCACGACGGACGTTACGGATTGCAACCTTTGCTTCCTCCGCTTCTTTTTTCACAACTTTTACAAGGTCTTTACGGCGTTCTTCTGTTAAAGCTGGAACTGTTAAGCGAATTACATTCCCATCGTTTGTCGGTGTAATCCCGATATCTGACTTCATAATTGCTTTTTCAATTTCACCTAGAACAGATTTGTCATACGGTTGGATAACTAGTAAACGAGCTTCTGGTACAGAAATACCAGCCAATTGATTTACTGGAGTTGGAGCACCGTAGTAGTCAACAGTAATTCTGTCTAACAAAGATGCATTCGCACGACCTGCACGAATAGAAGCTAATTCGCGTGTAAATGCTGTAATCGATTTGTTCATTTTTTCCTGAGCTTGAGCTATTACTTGTTTAGGCATTAAAAATTCCTCCTAACAACTGTACCGATTTTATCACCGAGTACGGCACGTTTAATATTACCTTTATTCATTATAGAGAATACTATTAATGGGATGTCATTGTCCATACATAAAGTGGAAGCTGTAGAATCCATTACCTGTAATCCTTGTTGAATTACGTCTAAATATGTGAGTGTGTCATATTTAACAGCAGTATTATCAGTTTTTGGATCAGCAGAATAAACGCCATCAACATTATTTTTTGCCATTAAAATGGCATCTGCATCAATTTCAGCAGCACGTAATGCAGCTGTTGTATCTGTAGAGAAAAATGGATTTCCTGTACCAGCAGCAAAAATAACGACACGTTTTTTCTCTAAATGGCGCACCGCTTTTCGACGTATGTAAGGCTCCGCAACTTGTGTCATGACGATGGAAGACTGAACACGAGTTTCAATTTCCAATTTTTCAAGGGCATCTTGTAATGCTAATGAATTCATAACAGTCGCTAACATTCCCATGTAATCAGCAGAAGCACGGTCCATTCCCATTTCGCTTCCTACTTTCCCTCGCCAAATGTTACCGCCACCAACAACTACCGCTACTTCTACACCAAGTTCAACTACTTCTTTAATATCTTCTGCAACAGACTTAATAATTTTTGGTGATAATCCGAAGCCAGCTTCTCCTGCTAATGCCTCACCGCTAATTTTTATAACTACTCGATTATATTGTGGCACACTCATAGTAATCCTCCGCAACTCAATTTTATTTAACTAACGCAAGTCTTCCTCATTTTTGAGTCGCAACCTTCTCCATTGAAAAAGATGAGACAAAACTTTCGGAAAACGGCTCTAGCGTTAAAGATATATGCAAAAAACTCTTGAAAAATAGGGAACACTGACTCCGTGTCCCCTATCTAACTTTATTGTGTTAAACACACAACCAAATTATTCCGTATGAACGGGCAGCAACACCACTACGATAAACGAGTTGGTATAACTGCCCGTAAAACTCAATAAGTCAACAAACCATACAATAATCGATTTGTTTTCTTATTTCTTATATTAGTTACCTTTAACTTGATTCATTACTTCTTCAGCGAAGTTATCTTCACGTTTTTCAATACCTTCACCAACAGCGTAACGTACGAATGAAGTTACATTACCACCTGTTGTTTTAACGAAGTCACGAACTTTTTGATCTGAATTTTTAACGAAAGTTTGGTCAAGTAAGCAAATTTCTTCGAAGTATTTACCAAGACGACCTTCAACCATTTTCGCTACGATGTTTTCTGGTTTACCTTCGTTTAAAGCTTGTTCTGTTAAAATTTTACGTTCGTGAGCAACCTCTTCTTGAGAAACTTCATCACGAGATACGTATTTAGGGTTAATTGCAGCGATGTGCATTGCAACATCTTTTGCAGCTTCTTCGTTAGTAGATCCTTCAAGAACTACTAATACACCGATTTTTCCGCCCATGTGTAAGTAAGAACCGAACGCATCGTTGTCAGTTTTTGTTTTTACTTCGAAACGACGAAGAGTAATTTTTTCACCAATTGTTGCAACAGCAGTTGAAATTTGGTCAGCGATTTTCACGCCTTCAGCGTTAGCAATTTCTAAAGCAGCTTCAACTGATGCTGGTTTTGCAGCTAAAATTTGTTTTGCTAATTCTTCAACAAGCACTTGGAATTTTTCGTTTTTCGCAACGAAGTCCGTTTCAGCGTTTACTTCTAAAATAACCGCTTCATTTCCTTCAGTTAACACGTAAGTTGTACCTTCTGCAGCGATACGGTCAGCTTTTTTAGCAGCTGAAGAAAGACCTTTTTCACGTAAGAAGTCGATAGCAGCTTCGATGTCACCATCAGTTTGTACTAAAGCTTTTTTACAGTCCATCATACCTGCGCCAGTTTTTTCACGAAGTTCTTTTACTAATTGTGCAGTAATTGCCATTTGAAGTTTCCTCCTCGGGTTATCTAATATTAAATTTTTTGTAACATATGCTTTAAAAAAAGGTGATAAGAGGTTTCATCCACTTATCACCTTTTTGTAGGCAGCTAAGAAAGTTCAACACTTCCTTAGCTGCATAAGTGCAACTAAGGCTTATCATCAGAAAACCTGCTGTTTAAGCTAAGTTATCTAATAGTGAATTACTCAGCAGCAACTACTTCTTCAGCTGGAGCTTCAGATTCACCTTGTTTTGATTCAATAAGAGCATCAGCCATTTTTGCAGTTAATAATTTAACAGCGCGGATAGCATCATCGTTTGCAGGGATTACGTAGTCGATTTCATCTGGATCACAGTTTGTATCAACAATACCTACGATAGGAATATTTAATTTACGAGCTTCTGCAACAGCAATACGCTCTTTACGTGGGTCAACCACGAACATTACATCTGGAATACCAGCCATATCACGAATACCGCCTAAGAATTTAACAAGACGTTCGTGTTCTTTTTTAAGTTGAATAACTTCTTTTTTAGGAAGTACGTCGAAAGTACCGTCTTCTTCCATTTTTTCAATTGCTTTCATACGAGCAACACGTTTTTGGATTGTACCGAAGTTTGTTAAAGTACCACCTAACCAACGTTGGTTAATATAGTAGTTACCAGAACGTTCAGCTTCTTCTTTAATCGCTTCTTGCGCTTGTTTTTTAGTACCAACAAATAGTACTTTACCGCCATCTTGGCCAACTTGACGCATGAAGTCGTAAGCTTCTTCTAATTTCTTAACTGTTTTTTGTAAATCGATAATGTAGATACCGTTACGTTCAACAAAAATGTATTTTTTCATTTTTGGGTTCCAACGGCGAGTTTGGTGTCCGAAATGTACACCAGCTTCAAGTAATTGTTTCATTGAAATTACTGACATGAATAGTTCCTCCTAGATTTTTGGTTTTGTTCCTCCGCATTTTTCATCTGTAACAAGCAACTTTTTATTCAAAAAGCACCACTTACTACATCAAAATGCGTGTGTAATTAACACCAATTGATAATATAACACACTGAATATCTATATGCAACAAATTTTACGCATGAAACTTAATCAACAGCTCTATTTCAGTCTTTCCTTTTTTGGTAATTTTTGCGATTTCATCAATCGTCTTCCCTTCTTGATGCAAATTTAGTACCTTTTGCTCAAAATCTGGGAGACTAGATTTGTTGTTTTCCCCTTGATTTTCGACCTCTTTTTGAAAATCTTGAGAATCCTTTTGTTTTACCGTCATCGCTTTTTGTTTCTTATAAGCATTTTCTACTTTCATTTTCGGAATATATGTTTTGGTTTCAACGGCAGGTTGTTGATTTGCATTATCAACTGAACTTTTTTGCGAAGGTTCCTTTTCTTCCACCTTTTCCATCTTAGCCAATGTCGATTCGTTTATTTCATTATTTTTCAACTCTGTTTGTTTTACCTTCGTCAGTTCTTTAATAAAACGATCATTTTCTTCCTTTATCTCAACAAGATATAGGGCAAGGGCATCATCCATTTCCCGAATGAGTTGATCCTGTCGTTTTTCCAAATCTTTAAACTTTGAGACTTTTGTATTTAAAAGAATTATGAAATAAAAACAGATGAGCTGAGAAATTGTCAATATGATAAGTACTATAGCGACCATATTGTTCTCCTATCCACTAAAATCAATAATATTGCCTTTATAAGGATGCTTTGCTTGTTGTTCCTTTTCCTGCTGTTGCTTTTTATCCTTCGACATATCATGTTGATTGTGTTTTTCTTTTTTTTCTCTATCGGAAATTTTATCTGTTTTTTCCGTATCAACAACGGCTAGTTGTTTTCTTTCAATTTCTTTTTTTAATGCTTCATTCGCATTATATTGTTGTTGAATAACATTTTGCTGATGCTGTTCAACCATTTTTCCTGCATCGTAAGTTTTTGGAATAGCAATTTGTAGTTCAAGTCCTTTTAAACTCACAATATTCCCCCTTAGTCATGAATGACTTCGTTTGAAAGACACTTCCGTAATTTAAACAATGCCTTTGAATGAATTTGAGAAATACGGGAAGTAGATAATTCGAGTATCTCTCCAATTTCAGTTAGGGTTAATTCTTCTGTATAAAATAAACTTAAAACCAGTTGTTCTTTTTCATTTAATTTTTTTATATTTCTTTCTAAATCAGAAATCAATTCCGCATGCACAGCTTCTTGTTCAGGCGTTTTCGTTTGATTATCTCGAATAACGAATGCTTTTCCTTCTAACTCTTCTTGATCTTGTTGTTCGTTAATTGATAATACATTAGAAAAGAAATGTTCTTGCACTGTTTGGTATACTTCATCAATCGGTAAATCCATGAACTGAGCGAGCTCTTCAGGAGTCGCATGGCGCATTAGTTGCTGTTCTAATTTTTCAATTTGTGCTTCCATCTTTTTTGCTTTTTCCCTTGCCGAACGTGGTAACCAATCTTCTTTTCTTAAGCCGTCGATAATAGCACCGCGCACTCGGAAGGAAGCATATGTATCAAATTTCAAATCTCTATTTATGTCAAATTTATTTAAAGCATCAAAAAGTCCCATCATCCCCAAGCTCATCAAATCATCTCGAGATACATTTTTAGGAACACCTGCACCTATCCGTTGTACATGATAGGAAACAAGAGGCTTATATTTTTTAATAAGCATGTTACCTGCATGAGGATCTCGATCATTAAGCCAGCGATTCCAAAGGGTTTGTTCATTATCAATTTGCAGTTGTACCATCGAATCCACCTCTCTTACAAACGTTCCTTACTACCAATTATTATATCAAATGTCACAAAAAAACACACTCATATATTAGATAAAATACATTACCTTTTGGACTATTTTTTTTGCAATTAACTATGAAAAAAGAGCCGTTTCCCCGACTCTTTTCATTTAATTATCAATAATTTGTCTTTTTTATGACGAATTTCCAGGAACATTCTAAATTAGTTCCTTTGAGGTTCATCTCTCAATTCAATCGTCGACAAATCCTTTTCATCTTGAGGCTGTATTTGTATAGAATCATTTCTATCCGTAACCAAATTTTCTTCAGGTGTATGTAATATATAAGCGATTACAAATCGAAAGGCATACATAAGAAGAAATGAAATAATGGCAGCTATAAAAGAACCGATCAGGACCTTTAAAGGTACATCTTTAGATAGCGTACTAAAGAAATAGAGGGAAAACCCGATGATGGCAGCCCAAAAATTATAAAAAATAGATCCAAACATCATATTTCCATCACTCCTTGATTCACCGTTCGAATGTTCAACATACAAGTAGCGGGATTAAACTCAATTGTTCTTCCACTATTGCCTCCCGTATCTTCAGCAATTATCGGAATGCTATTTTTCTTCAGTTCCTTTTTGACAGCTTCGACATTTCTAGGACCAATTCTCATAGTATCTTTAGCAGAAGTAAATTTAAACATTTGTGCACCACCAGCTATTTTCGCCTTTAATCGAAAGGTTTGAACACCTTCAATTTTTAATCTCTCAATTAAAGCTTTTATGCCGGTATCGGCAAATTTAGCTGAATTCAACGTTTCGGCTCTAGCTAAATTGGAATCGGGTAACATTATATGAACTAACCCTGCAATTTTTTTAGTTTCATCATATAACACAACTCCAACGCAAGAGCCTAAACCGGATGTTCGAATTGTATCGGGCGTTTTTACTATATCTAATTCTGCAATTCCCACTTTAACGACTTGATGATTAATAGATTGAATCATGTTATGAAACTCCTAATGATTTAAAAATCGATGTAAAGGATTCAGGATCTGGTAATAAAAAGAAATGTCCTTGAACTTCATTTCGATGCTTTATATCTTCTTCAAAAATAGAAGTATTAATGGCAATAACATGGTCACTAACTTCAGAAATTTCAATTAACCCAATACTAATGATCGCCCCAAACATATCGACACTTAAACCTGGAACGGTTGGATAAATTTTTAAGCCAGTAAAATCAGACAAAGCCGACAAATAGGAACCAGACAATATATTTCCCAACTCTTGCATGGCGGATAAACCGATTTCTGAAATTGGATGTTCATTAAAATTAAAATGTGGATCGTTAATTAACCTTTGAATAAAACGATTTGCTTGTGCAATAGGCAGAATGAAAAACATACTACCGTCCACATCACCTTCTATGCGAAGATAAATACCAACAACGACCGTTTCAGCGCCACCAACATGCTCCATCATGTCATTAAACGACACCATTTCCACCTTTGGCACATGCATATCGATTTTCTTTCTTAACAACTCAGAAAGGGACGTCGCAGCATGTGCAGCACCTATATTTCCTATCTCCTTTAAAACATCTAAGTGCAGCGACGTAATTTTTTCAATTTGTCCCATTACTTTATCCCCACTTTTAACTGAAACATCATTTACTCAGCTGGATTTAATACTTTATCTAGATGCAATAATATTAATAATCGATTTTCCAATTTTGCTACACCAGATATAAAATCAACTTCATTGGAGCCTACTACTTCCGGTTGTTGTTCAATGGCGTTGACCGGTATATCAATTACATCATTTGCTGAATCGACTACAAATCCAACTTCCATCTCATCCGTCGTAATAATAATAATTCGAGTTGTTTCTTCGTTATCAGATACAGGTATTCCGAATCGTTCACGTAAATCAATAATAGGTGTGACAACTCCACGTAAATTAATAACACCCTTTACATATTTCTCCGTCTTAGGAACCCGCGTAATATGCATTAGTTTTTCAATTCCTTGTACATTCGATAAAGGAATGGCATATTCCTTATCTGCTAATTGAAAGACAATGACCTTTAAAATCTCTTGTTCAACAGCATGCATGACCAACACCTCTTTCATTCATCTTCATTATTTCATTAACGCATTGCAATCAACGATTAATGCTACTTTACCGTTTCCTAAAATAGTCGCTCCAGAAATAGCAAATATGTTTGTTAAGTAGTTTCCTAATGACTTCAGAACGATTTCTTGTTGACCGATAAAGGAATCTACTACTAAACCTGCAAGTTTTTCACCTTTACGAACAATGACTACCGAATGGTAATCTTGATCAATTTGTTCTTTTCTCGGTACTTCAAAAATTTCCTCTAAGAAGATAAGTGGCACTACCTTGCCTCGGAAATCAATTACTTTTTGGTTATGAGCATTTAAAATGTCACTGTTTTTAATAATCGACGTTTCAATAATTGATGATAAAGGAATCGCATACGTTTCTTGTTCAATTTCTACTAACATAACGGAAATAATCGACAACGTTAATGGCAATTGAATCGAGAAGATTGATCCTACTCCTTCAGTTGATTCAATTGAAATATTTCCACCTAATGATTCAATCGTCGTTTTTACAACATCAAGACCTACACCACGTCCTGAAATATCAGAAATGACATCTGCTGTAGAGAAGCCTGATGCAAAAATAAGCTCGTTAATTTGTTTATCAGATAAAGTAGAAGCTATTTCCTTCGAAACAATCCCTTTCGAAATCGCTTTATTTAATACTTTATCCCGGTTAATTCCTGCACCATCATCTTCAATTTCAATGAATACATAGTTTCCACTATGGTAGGCACGTAACGTTACATTTCCTTCTTCCGGTTTCCCGTTAGCACGGCGAACTTCAGGACTTTCAATACCGTGATCTACAGAATTTCGAATTAAATGGACTAATGGATCTCCAATTTCATCGATTACTGTACGATCAAGTTCCGTTTCAGCACCAATGACTTCCAGATTGATTTTTTTCTTTAAATCACGGGATAGTGTCCGAACCATTTTCGGGAATCGATTAAATACCGTTTCAATCGGAATCATTCGCATTGTTAACACTATATTTTGTAAATCGCCCATTGTGCGGCTCATACGCTCAACAGTCTCGTTCAATTCAGCATGTTTCACTTCCGTAGAGATCGATTGAAGTCTTCCTCTATCAATTACTAGTTCTTCGAATAGATTCATTAAAATATCTAGACGTTCAATACTTACTCGAATCGTTTTACTCGTTGCATGTTTTGTAGGAGAAGAAGTTTTTTGGCTAACAGATTCTTCTTGTCCCTTTTGTTGAGGAACGATTGGATTTTCGTTTTCACGAACTTCTTCTATAGTAGTTGCGGCTTCTGCTGAAGCTGATGTAATGAATTTATCCTTCGTTAACTGTGTAATCGTAACTTTCTCAACCTCAGAAACTTTTAAAATTTTACTATGCAGTTCATCTACACTTGTTTGAGTAATTAATGCTACTTTGAAATCTTGATCAAACTGTTCTTCTTCTAATTTGTCTACAGTTGGTCTTGATTTTACAACATCGCCATTTTTTTCTAAAATATCAAAAACCATATATACGCGTGCTGCTTTCAATAAACAATCCGCACGTAATGTAACCGAGATTTCATATGCATTGAATCCTTGTTCGGTTGATTGTAGTATTACAGTCTTTTCAAAGCTGTCATAATCCAATTCGGGACTATTTTGCTCTACTAAAGTCGTAGTAGCCACTTCGGCCGCAGCTAGTTCAACAGCATTTTGTTGAACCGGTTCACCAGATTCAATTCTTTTTAATTTCGCAACAGTGTTCGAAACATCTCTTTTTCCATCTCCACCGTCCGCAATATTCATAACCATCGCTTCCAAATGATCGACCGATTCAAACACAACATCTAGTACATCAGGAGTAACTAGTATTTTTTCGTTACGAATAGCATCTAAAACATTTTCCATTTTATGGGTCAAATCTGCTAAATCTTCGTAGCCCATTGTTGCAGACATCCCTTTTAATGTATGGGCTGAACGAAATATTTCGTTTACAATCGCGATGTCTTCCGGATTTTTTTCAAGCTCTAACAAATTGTCACTGCATGATTGTAAATGTTCTTTACTTTCTTCGATGAACATTTCTAAATATTGATTTAGTTCCACTAGAAAACACTCCCTTTAAGGCATATATTTCATAATCGCTTGAGCAATATCGTCAACATCTACTACTTCATCGACAAGTTTTGTTTCAATGGCAGCTTTTGGCATACCGTACACAATACATGTATTCGCTGACTCCGCAATTGCAATTACATTTCCATTTTGTTTTAAATCGACTAATCCCTTTGAGCCATCGGATCCCATTCCCGTCATAACCACAGCAACTTTATCAAAGTCTTTTATTTTACTCACACTTTCGAACATGACATCTACAGCTGGTCGATGGCCTGAACGTGGTGGTTCATCATTATCCAAAACAATTTCAAAAATTGAACCGACTTTTTTTAGTTTTAAGTGATAACCACCAGGAGCGATATAAGCAACACCTTCTTGTAGTTGCTCACCATGTTCAGCTTCTTTTACATTTATTTGACTTAACTGATTCAAACGATCTGCAAGAGATTTAGTAAATCCTGCCGGCATATGTTGAACGATTAAAATCGGTGCTTTTATCGTTTTCGGTATTTTTGTGATGACCTCTTGTAATGCCCGTGGACCACCCGTTGATGTACCTATTAGTAGTATCTTTTTCGACGAGTTCAAAGGTTGTTTTTGATGATATAACCTATCCACATCGCTAAATCTTTCACTTATTTTAGGTAGAGTAATAGTTGATTGACGGAAAGTCATATCTCGTTTTAAAAGACTCGTTGTAGCATTACCTACAGATGTATTTGGTTGTCCAATCGGTTTTTTTAATTTAGCAACGGAAACATGCACAGCTTGCTCTACTTTATGTACTAATTCTTCTTTAACTTTATGTAAGTCGAGAGAGATTGTTCCACTTGGTTTCGCAACAAAATCTACTGCTCCATTTTCCATAGCTTTTAATGTTGTCTCAGCACCACTTTTAGTTGTACTGGATAGCATAATAACCGGAACTGGGCATTGCTTCATAATTTCCTTCAATGCATCTAACCCGTTCATTTCAGGCATTTCTACATCCATTGTCACAACATTTGGTTTTAATGATTGGATTTTTTGAATGGCGTCCTTACCATTACGAGCTGTGCCAATCACTTCAATTTTTGAATTATCTGCAAAAAAGTCGCTAATTAGCTTTCTCATAAAAGCCGAGTCATCTACTATTAATAGTTTGCTTTTTGGTGAGAATTCCAATTAATCACGCCCTTTCGAAAAAATACTTCGCAATTTCGATAAGAAGGTAGTCGTTTTTGCTTGACCATGTACTTCTATCATTTGACGATCTACAAATTGTTGCACCATCACTTTCAAAGTTGTTGCAATAGGACTATTAGGGTAAGCAATGGAAAAGGGCACTTGTTCTCGAACAGCTTTTCTTACAGATGTATCTTCAGGTAAAGAACCTAAAATTGAAACTTGTTTATTTAAAAATTTCATCATCGTATTTTCTAGTCTACTCAACGTTTCTATTCCTTCTTCTTTAGAGAAGGCTCGATTACATAATAGATAAAATGTTTTACTTTGATCCCTTAAATGGATAAACTTCATCATCGAATATGCATCCGTTATAGCAGTTGGTTCCGCTGTTGTAATGACAATTATTTCATCAATAGAAGTAAGTAGATCCAAAGACCAACTAGTAGCACCAGCACCCATATCAAACAAAATATAATCGAAGGACTTTTGCAATTGTTCGAAGGCATCGATTAACCCATTAAACATTTCTTCGGACCATTCTATGATAGAAGCCATACCCGAACCGCCGGAAATGTATTGCAAGTTATGGGGACCTTCATACATGACTTCCTTCAATGAAACTTCTCCGAACAAGTAATCTTTCAAACTATAACGGGCCGTTTTACCTATGATAATATGGACATTTCCCATTCCTATGTCCATATCAATCACAACAACCTTTTTACCTAGTTTGGCGAGATTAATTGCAAAGTTGGTAGAAAAATTACTTTTACCTACTCCTCCTTTCCCACTAACTACAGCGATGGACCTTCCTAAAGCACCTTGACTTTCCAGCATTTTCATTCTTAACTTTTCAGCTTGATCTCTCATGAAAATTCTCCTTGAAAGAACAATTCTAGGACTTTTTCAAGATTAGCTTCTTCCATATCTTCTGGTACTTCTTGTCCATTTGTATAGTAAGCAAGTCCTTTATTATATTTAATCATTAAATTGAACATAGTTCCAATAGAATTTGTTTCATCTATCTTCGTAAAGATAAATTTACCTATATTTATCCCATTAAACTGTCGAGTAATTGTATCCATATCCCCTTCCTTTGCCGTTAAAGCAAGGACTAAATAGGATTCAACTTCCTCATCGAAGTTAATCATTTTTTTTAGATCTTCTACATATTTCGCTTCTTTATAATTCCGTCCTGCGGTATCAATGAACACTAAATCGAGATGGGCAAACTTTTCAATGGCAGCTTTATAATCGTTGTCGTTATATACAATTTCAACCGGTGCTTGTAGAAGATTGGCATAGGTTTTTAATTGTTCTATAGCCGCGATTCGGTACGTATCCGTTGTAATGAAGCCGATTTTTTTCTTTTTTTCCAATACCGAACGGGCTGCCATTTTGGCAATGGTAGTTGTTTTTCCTACACCAGTTGGCCCTAATACATTGATATATTTCCGCTCATAGGACAATCCACCCATCGGTAAGTCAGATAAACGGTTCCGAAGGGTGTTCATTGCTATTTCTTTCATCTGTTCCTTTGTTAAAGGTTGATTGGAATGTTTTTGGTGCACAAAAAGCTCATCACTAATTGCCGTGATGAGCTCTCCGTTAAGCTCTTGACGTTTTAAAAAGTCAATAAGGGGCACAACATGCTCCGGTACATCTGATTGAATCGTATGCCTATGCATTGACTGCAACATAGTCTTTAAATCTGCTATTTCATTTTTCAGTTCATTTGTTACTGAATCGTCAATTTGTCCTTGCAAAGGTTGCACTGGCCCTTTTAAATTTTTCATTTGAACTGGTAAATCAGGTAGACTTGAAGAATTTGATTGCAATTCTACCTGGTCCACCCCTGCAAGTACTTCAAAATTCTTTTGTTTAATTAAACCGAATAATTTTTTTGTCACAACAACTTTTGAGTTAATGATGACGGCATCTTCGCCTAAATCTGCACGTACCAATTTCATCGCTTCTGCAATTGAAGGTGCTGTATATTTTTTCATTTTCATTCTACATTCACCACTCCAACACTTTGAATTTCTACATTTGCATCTAATTCATTATAGGACAAAATCGGTATTTGAGAGAAATAACGTTCTGTTAATTGTCTTAAATACATCCGTATTCCTGGTGAGCATAGAATGATAGGAGATTGTTCCATAAAGGATACTCTCTCAACTTCTTTAGCAATTGCTTCTAAAACTGCTTGGGAATCTTGAGGGTTCATTGCTAAGTAATTTCCATGATCCGTTTGTTGAATACTATCTGCGATTAGTTTTTCTATTTTTCCAGGAATCGTTATCACTTTTAAATTTGGACCATCTGAAACATATTGGGACGTTATTTGCTTAGCTAAAGCTTGACGAACATACTCTGTCAATACATCCGGGTCACTCGTTAATTTTGCATAGTCCGCCAATGTTTCAAAAATAATTGGTAAATTACGAATCGAAACATTTTCTTTTAACAGTTTTGCTAACACTTTTTGAATCTCACCAATCGATAAAGGTGTTGGTGTTAATTCGTCTACAAGTATTGGATAATTTTCACGTAAATGATCAACTAATTGTTTTGTTTCTTGACGACCTAGTAATTCATGGGCATTTGCACGAATAATTTCAGTTAAATGAGTAGAAACAACACTCGGTGGATCAACGACTGTATATCCGAGCATTTCCGCATCTTCCTTCGTTTTTTCAGTAATCCATTTTGCAGGAAGACCAAAGGATGGCTCAATCGTATCGATTCCGTCGATGGAATCATCTTCACCTGGACTCATTGCTAAATAATGATCTAGTAATAACTCCCCTTTTGCCATTTCATTCCCTTTAATTTTAATGCGATATTCATTCGGTTGGAGTTGAATATTATCACGTATTCGTACAACAGGAATAACAATACCTAATTCCAATGCTAATTGCCGCCTGATCATGACAACCCGGTCTAATAAATCGCCACCTTGAGCTGCATCGACTAACGGAATTAATCCATAGCCAAATTCAAATTCAATTGGATCGACATTTAATAAATTCACTACATTTTCAGGACTCTTCATTGTATCTGTTGCTACTTCTTCTTCAATTTCAAGTAATTCTTCCGGATCTTCTTGCTTTTTATTATGAATCATATAAGCTCCGCCAATTAAAATAAGTGCAATAGGAATTGTAATCCAATCCGGAATTGGCGTGAATAATCCTAAAAGGAATATCGTTCCCCCAGCGATATATAGAAGTTTCGATTGGGCAAACAATTGTTTTGTAATATCTTCTCCTAAATTTCCATCTGATGCTGCACGGGTTACGACAATACCCGTCGCTGTTGAAACGAGTAAAGCTGGAATTTGGGCAACAAGACCGTCACCGACTGTCAGTTTTGAGAAATGGGAAGCAGCATCTGTTAACGAATAATCAAGCTGGAGCATCCCAATGATAATACCAAACAACAGGTTGATAAAAACCATAATAATCGACGCTATCGCATCACCTTTAACAAATTTCGTTGCACCATCCATTGCACCGTAAAAATCCGATTCCTTTGAAACTTTTTCTCGGCGCTCTCTTGCTTCTTTTTCAGAAATCATCCCGGCATTCAAATCCGCATCAATACTCATTTGTTTACCAGGCATTGCATCTAATGTAAATCGTGCTGCCACTTCAGCGACACGTTCTGAACCTTTTGTAATGACGATGAAGTTTATAATCACTAACAACATGAAAATGACTAAACCGACTAATACATTCCCACCTGTAACAAATTCACCAAAGGTTTCGACCACATCCCCCGCATCCCCATTCGCTAAAATGGCACGGGTTGTCGATATACTTAACCCTAATCGGAATAATGTTAATAACAAAATAATCGAAGGGAATATGGCAAAGTCTAATGCTTCTTTCATATTCATTGTTACTAATAAAACGAGTAAAGATAACGTGATATTAATAATAATTAAAAAGCTTAATAACCATGTCGGTAGAGGGATAATGAGCATGGCTACAATCATTATTACTGCAGCTAGTACCCCTAAGTCGCGAATCTTCATGTTTTTCCCTCCTACTATGGTTTAAATTTTGCGCTTAATACGGTATACATACGCAAGTATTTCGGCAACTGCTTTAAAAAATTCCTCTGGAACTTGTTGTCCAATTTCCACTTGATCATACATCGCCCGAGCTAGTGGTCGATTTTCAACCATGACGACATCATTTTCTTTCGCAATCAGTTTAATCTTTTGAGCGATAAAATCTGTTCCTTTTGCTACAACTGTAGGTGCTTCCATGTTTTGCTCATCGTATTTTAAGGCAATTGCAAAATGGGTTGGGTTTGTAATAACAACGTCTGCATTTGGGATTTCCTGCATCATTCTTCGCATTGCCATTTCACGTTGACGTTGCTTAATTTTCGATTTTATTTTAGGGTCACCTTCAGAATTTTTATATTCATCTTTTATATCTTGCTTCGACATTTTTAATTGTTTTTCATATTCATATTTTTCATAAAAATAATCAAACAATGCAATGAGTACAAGTACAATAGAAGCAGCAATCCCCATCATACCCGCTAACTTTGCAACGGTAGTTAAAGTATCCCATGGACTCTGGAACGATAATGAAAGTACCTCTTCTAAATTCATCCAAATAACAACCGTTGTTACGGTCCCAATAAATGATATTTTCAATAGAGATTTTAATAGATTTACGATTGCTCTAACGGAAATAATTCGTTTAATTCCTTTTATCGGATCAATTTTCTTTAAATCTAATTTCATACTTTCCATTGTAAATAGAAAACCAAATTGTAAATAGTTCGCTGCTATTGCCCCAACTACTGCAATTAACATAAAGGGTAAAAGTATTTTTGCCATCTCTTTTAAAGAATCCGAATACATTTTCATGACAGTTTCTACCGTTAGCGATTCAATGAGCATATTTTTTTGAAAAGCTTGGTTAAGAAAGCCGAATATGCTTTCAATCATTGTTGGCGCAAACATGTATAGAAACAGAAAAAGAATTAATAGCACAAATGCTGCTGTTACATCTTGACTTTTAAGTACTTGACCTTTTTTCCTTGCATCTTGTCTCTTTTTAGGTGTTGCTTTTTCCGTCTTTTCACCAGCAAAAAACTGAATGTCTAATGGGAGTAATAATTTCAAATTAAGCACCACCTAACAATCGCATTAAATCTCGCATTGAAAGTATCATTAATTCTACTAATTTTTCCATAACTTCAATCATTACACCGAGGGAAACGATTAAAACAAGAAAGCCAATGGCGATTTTGACCGGAAACCCAATAACAAAAATATTTAATTGGGGTACCGTCTTAGCTGTTATCCCTAAAGCTAATGTCAATAAAAATAAGGTAGCAACAATAGGTGCTGACATTTGAAAGGCGATGGCAAATACCGAAGCAAATACTTTCATTATAAATTCCACTGTATTTTCATCTCCGAACTTCGGAAACAATTGGTCGATTGGCATAAACTGATAGCTGTAAAAAATGCCATCTAAAATCAGGTGGTGTCCATTAATGGAAAGTAACACAAACAAAATTAAAAAATTTAAAAATTGACCCATTAATGGTGTTTGGGCACCCGTTTGTGGATCGATAATGTTCGCCATAGCAAAACCCATTTCAAAGTCAATAAAACCACCTGCAATTTGAACAGCGGATAAAATGATATGAGCAATCAAACCGATCATTAACCCAATAATTGCTTCTTTTAAAACGAGTAATATGTAATTTCCATCAATCGGAATAGCTGCCGCACTCATCGTGTAATACATCATCCAAGATAATACACATGCTAGAGCAATTCTCAATTGAGGAGGAATGGTACGATACGAAAAAAAAGGGACTGACACAAAAAAAGCAGATACTCTGACTAAAATTAACAATAAGACGGATAATTTAGGGATAATTTCTGTCATTTTATCACCCTATATATCGAGTCAAATTGTTCAAAATGTCAGTAACATATGCTGTCATTTGAGAAATCATCCAAGGCCCGAAAAAAATAATGGCTACTAAAACCGCGATAATTTTCGGAACAAAAGATAGAGTTTGCTCTTGAATTGATGTTGTTGCTTGGAATATACTGACAATCAAACCTGAAATAAGCGCAATCAGTAACAATGGTCCTGAAACGATAAGGACAATCCATATAGCTCTCTCTGCAATTGCAATGACCATTTCTTGGCTCATTCGTATCATCCCCTAAAAACTTTGAAGTAGAGACTTGATGACTAAATACCATCCATCTACTAAAACAAATAATAATATTTTAAACGGTAGTGATATCATAACTGGTGGCAACATCATCATCCCCATTGACATCAGAACGCTAGCTACTACCATATCAATCACAATAAAGGGAATAAAAATCATAAACCCTATTTGAAAGGCAGTTTTTATTTCACTTAAAGCAAAGGCTGGAACAAGCATCGTTAACGGAATTTCTTCCACTGAAGCTGGTCGCTCTGCCTCATTGTAATCTAAAAACAACTCTAAATCTTTTTGTCTAGTATGTTCGGCCATAAACTCCTTAAAAGGTAAGGAAGCTCTATCATAGGCCTCTTCTAAACCAATTTCTTCATTAAATAATGGTTGTAATGCTTGTTCATTTACCTCTTGAAATGTAGGTGCCATAATGAAAAACGTTAAAAATAACGCTAATCCGATAATGACTTGGTTTGGCGGCGATGTGTTTGTCGCTAATGCGGTTCTTGTAAAGGATAAAACGATCACTATCCGCGCAAAGGAAGTCATTAAAATTAAAATACTTGGTGCCAACGATAAAACGGTTAAAACTAAAAGTAATTTAACGGAAGTGGAAACATTCGTTGGATCACTTTCAGAAAAGAATGAAATAAAATCTTGCATTATTTATCTTTCTCCTTTTCCTTCCATTTTTCCAACTCTGTCTGACGGTTTTGTTGCATCTCATTCAACCGTTTAGTTAACAAAGATTTAAAATTACTATTCATCGATTGATCACCATTGGTGGATTCCACTTGTTGTTTATCGTTACTTTTCAACTTATTTATTAACTCTAAAAAGTACGGTTTTGTCGTGGCAAAGCTTTGTTTTTCATTAAAATATTGCACCAATTGTTGCACTTCTTCTTCATCCTGAATTTCTTTCAGAAGTTGAACATCCTCACCAACACCAACTATGTATAATTTATCGCCAATATGGAGAAGTTGTACGGATTTTTGAGGTCCGACTGTAATTCCCCCAATATTGCGAACAAGACTATTTTGTTGATAAGTGCTACTTTTTTTATTAATAAATTTTAAGACAAAGACAAGTAACCCTAGTACGAATATTAGGCAGATTAACATTTTAAAGTATTCCCACAGCCCTAATCCAACATCTGCCGAATCAGATTGTTCTTCATCGGCAGATGACTTTGAATCATCACAAAGCTCTGGATTTTGTAAACATTCGTCGGTAATCATTTGATTACCTTGACTTGCATAGGCAAAATTCGCTGGTGTAATAAACAATAATACCAATAAGATAGGAATCAATATCCGAAATTTTGCTAATTGTTTTTCATTCATACGATCAACCTAATGCTTTTTGTATAGCTTCAATTACACGATCAGCTTGGAATGGTTTTACGATAAAGTCTTTCGCACCCGCTTGAATAGCATCGATAACCATTGCTTGTTGTCCCATCGCTGAACACATAATAACTGTTGCTTTTGGGTCGGCGGATTTAATTGCTTTTAATGCTGCTATCCCGTCCATTTCAGGCATTGTAATATCCATTGTTACTAAGTCTGGTTGTAATTCGTTGTATTTTTCTACCGCTTGTGCACCATCAGCAGCTTCTCCAACTACTTCAAAACCGTTTTTTGTCAAAATGTCTTTAATCATCATACGCATGAATGCAGCATCGTCAACTATTAATATTTTTTTAGACATATAATTTCCCTCCAAATAATACTATTTTAAATGATTTAATCGTTCGCTTTGACTCATAATATCCGTAATGCGAACTCCGAAGTTTTCATCGATTACGACAACTTCACCTTTCGCAATTAAACGGCTATTTACTAAAATATCTACTGGTTCCCCTGCTAACTTATCTAATTCAATAATAGAACCAGAAGCAAGCTGTAGAATTTCTTTTACCGAATGTTTAGTACGGCCAAGTTCAACCGTTACTTGTAAAGGAATATCTAGTAACATATTTAAATTGCGAGCTTCATGTTGTGTCATATTCGCATTTTCAAAGGATGCGAATTGGGCTTGTTGCACATTAACCGGCTGTTGCGGTGGCTGATAAGGTGGCATTCCATAGTTATAGTTTGCCGGTTCCTGATAAGTTGTAGCAGCTTGTTGTTCATATACAGGTGGCTGCTGATAAACGGGTTGTTGCGACGATATTGGTTGTTGTGGCGCAACAGGTGGTGCTTCTTGTACAACCGGTTGTTGTACCTGAGGTTGACTAACGGATTCTTCCTGTTCCTCATTCAGCAATGTTTTGACAATTTTCTTCCCAAAATCAAGTGGGAATAATTGCATTAAGTTGGAATCGATTAATTCACCGATTTTTAATCTAAATGAAACTTTCACTAATAGATCTTCGTCCGGTATTCGTTCATTCCCCTCATTTTGAGGAATGTTTAAAATATCAATTGTTGGTGGCGAAATATCTACCTTTTTATTGAATACGGTTGACATTGATGTTGCAGCAGAACCCATCATTTGATTCATTGCTTCTTGTACAGCGCTTAATTGAATTTCACTTAAATCTTGATTTGGATGTAAACCATCGCCACCAAGCATCAAGTCTGCAATGATCGCAGCATCTGATTGTTTAATAACCAATAGGTTCATGCCAGATAAACCTGTAGTATATTCCACTTGTACCGCCACATATGGTTGTGGAAATTCTTCTTCTAATCGATTTCTATTAATCATTGAAACGACAGGAGTTGTAATATCTACTTTCTGACCTAATAAGGCAGATAAGGCTGTTGCTGAACTTCCAAAGGATATATTCCCTACTTCTCCTAAAGCATCTTGTTCGATTGAACTTAAGTAGTCTTCAACACGAAGTGGTGTCCCATCTGTAGTAATCTCAGTTGCAGAGTCGTTATCGTCTAACGATTCGCCCCTTAATAATGCCTCAATTTCTTCTTGGGAGAGCATACCATCACTCATCTTCGTCTCCTCCTTCCAAAGGGTCGATAATTTGGATTGCCATTTTTTTGTTTCGTTTTCCTGGTTGTACTGTAAATTTAGGAATACTGCCAACCTTTAAAATGAGAGGTTCATCTATTTTTTGATCTAATTGAATAACATCCCCTCTACTCATATAAAGGAAATCTTCAACGGTTATATGAGTTGAGCCAAGCTCCGCTATAACCGGTAACTCCGCTTGTTTAATTCGTTTTTCTAACATTTGTGACTGTTCAGGGGAAGCTTCTTTTGTATTCGATTGCATCCAATATTGAACAGACAAATTATGAATAATCGGTTCAAGGACAACATGGGGGATACAAATGTTAATCATCCCTGTTGTTTCTCCTATAATCGTATTTAAAGAAATTACTACGACCGTTTCGTTTGGTGATACCATTTGTAAAAATTGCGGATTCACTTCAAGTTCCACTAACGTAGGATCAATTTCAGCAATCGTACTCCAAGCTTCCCGCAAATTATCAAAGGAACGTTCAAATAAACTTGTCATAATTTTTTGTTCTATTTCTGTTAAATTGTCGACATTACTATAGCTTGAACCACTTCCCCCCATTAAACGATCTAACATGGAGTAAGCGATATTTGGATTAATCTCCATCAAGATATTACCATCTAACGGCGGTACTTCAAATACATTAATTAAAGTCATATTCGGAATTGACCTAACAAACTCTTCGAATGGAATTTGGTCTGCCGATGCAACGGTAATTTGCACATATGTTCTTAACTGTGCTGAAAAATAAGTCGTTAATAATCTCGCAAAGTTTTCATGTATTCGGGTCAAACTTCGGATTTGATCCTTCGAAAAACGAAGAGCACGTTTGAAATCGTAAACTTTCACTTTTCTTGTCTCTTCTTCTTTTTTCATGTCATCCGCGGACATTTCACCCGTTGATATTGCTGAGAGCAGCGCGTCAATTTCGGATTGGGATAATACATCTCCTGCCATTTGCCCACCTCCATTTCAAGATTTACATAGTTCTAATGAATCCCATTTACTGGATGATGTAGGAGGTAATGTAAACTTGTTGAACTTCACCATCTTGCATCAATTCATTTATTTGGGTTTTAATTGTCGATTCAAAGGTTGCTTTCCCTTGCTTCCCATTTAAATCATCTTTTTTCATTTCTGAAAGCTGTTCAATCACTAAATTTTTCGTTTGGAAATCTCTTTTTGTTAGTTCTTCTGCAGCTTCCTTACTATCTGTTTGAATTTTTAGAGATAATCTAACAACACTATTATCAGCTAAGTTTGTCGTTAACTCCGGTACATCCACAGATGCCTCCAAAATTTCATCAATGGAAGGTTCTTCAGATGCTGCTGTTTGTTTATTCAATTGTGTTAATACGACAAACAGGACAACACCTATTAACGTAATCGTTACTAAAATAATAAGCATTATGGTTAATAACTTATTTTTCTTCATTGTTATCACCTCGTAAATGGGGGTTGGATAATACTTGAATATTTTTATAAAAATGAGCTACTCTATTTCGTATTTCTTCTTCACTTTCTAACACGATAAATTTCCGTCCAGTCGTGAGCGTTATCGTTGTGTCAGGAAAGGCTTCCACTGATTCTATGTATAAAGCATTTAATGAAAAAGGTTTACCATTCAATCTTGTCAATTCAATCATTGAAATGGGGCCGGGTCTTTTTTAAAGAGTGCCGGCCCGACCCTCCTTTACAATGAAATTAGTTTTCTATCTTTATCGTTTTAAGTTTACAAGTTCTTGTAAAATTTCATCGGAAGTTGTAATAATACGAGAGTTCGCTTGGAAACCACGTTGTGTAACGATCATTTCCGTAAATTCTTCAGATAGGTCTACATTTGACATTTCTAATGCGCCTGAAACAACTGCTCCAATACCTTGTTGAGTTGCGATTTGTACGCTTGGATCACCAGAGTTTTGTGTCATTTGGTAATAGTTATTCCCAGTCTTTTCTAAACCACCAGCATTCGGGAATTTTGCCAATAACAATTGACCTGCAAATTGAAGTTTACCATTTACATCAACATATGTAACGGTACCATCTTGTCCAATACTCATCGATTGTGCATTTGTTGGAACTTTAATTGGTCCATAACCATCCACATCTATTGCACCATCTGCATAAAGACTATCAGTCCCAATTGCGGCAGTTGCTTCCGCTTTGTCCGTTTCTGCATTACTTACAGATTCTTCAACTACTTGATCATAAAGTTGATCATTTGAAACACCTACTAAATATTTACCATCTGAATTTACTAGGTATCCGTTACGATCCATATAGAAATTCCCTGCACGTGTATATAGGACATTATTGAAACCAGAATCCGCAGCGATTTCGCCATCCGCATTTGGTGCTTGTGTTGAATCACCTACCATAAAGAATCCGTCGCCTGAAATCGCTAAATCAAGAGTTCTTGCAGTCGTTTGAAGGGAGCCAGTTCCATGGATTGTATCGATCGCAGCAATTTGTGCACCTAATCCGATTTGTTTCGCATTCGTACCACCTGTTGCTCCTGTAGGACCAGATGCACCAGCAGTCGTTTGTGAAATTAAATCTTTAAATACGACTCTCCCTTTTTTGAAACCGTATGTATTTACGTTTGAAATATTGTTCCCGATTACGTCAAGCTTTGTTTGGAAGTTTTTTAAACCAGAAATACCTGAATACATAGAACGTAACATAAGTAATTGTTCTCCTCTCGTTTTCCAATTATTTTTCATGTGTTGCCTCTGTCATTCAGCAACACTAGGCATCCCTAACCTTTAGTTAAAAACTAACTCGGTCCTGCCTATCATTTAAAGTACAATTGTCCCATCAATATTCGTAAACAATTGCTCCTTTGCTTCTGTGCGTTCCATCGCTGTAATAACGGTTGCATTTTTTGCACTTACAATCAACGCAGCTTGCTCCATCAAGACTAATGGTTGATTCACACCTTTTGAACGGGCTTCAAAAACTTTGTCCGTTACAACTTGCCATTGTTGTTCAGAAATTTGAATATTTCTTTCTGTTAATCTTTCATTTGCGTGTTTACTAATTTTAAGCTCTCGATTGCTCGTTGCTTCTTGTAAATGGCTTACGAAAGATTGTTTTATTTGGGGCGAAGTTGTTTTTTTAGGTTGAATTTGAACTGTTGGTTGTAATGGCAAGTGTTGAATTCCAATACGATTCACCTTTGTCACCAACCTTATTCATTTATCAATTCAAATTCATCTCTTTGTAATCTTTCACCATTGTTTAAAATGTACTCAATTAATGTATTATTTGTTGTTACTGATTCGATTGTCGCTTGTATCATTTCTCCATTAGATGAGTATTGAATCGTTTGACCGATTAATTGGCTTGCTTTCACTAATGGATTTTCTTCTTCTGTACTTGAAGTAGCATCCGTATTTAGGATAGATGAAATATTGCCAGCTGTAATTTCTTTCCCATCATCGAGAATGAAGACAGCTTGTCCATCAACAAATTTCATTTCATTAATAATGCCTGTACCTTCATTAATGATATAATTACCTTCTTCATCTTTTTCATCTGTTATTTCATGCCATTTTACTTCTTTTCCTACAAATGTTGTATATGACATCAATTGCGTTTGAATTTGAGACATTAATAAATCTTCCATTGCTGTTGTCATATTTTGCATTTGTTCTAAAGAAGAGAATTGAGCCATTTGCGAAATAAACTCTTTATCATCCATTGGTTGAGTCGGATCTTGGTTTTGTAATTGGGTGATTAATATTTTTAAAAAGGCGTCTTTACCTAGACTGGAATTATCACCCGTTTCACTATATTTTGTAGTCGGGGTTGGTGTTAAATAATAATCATTTGTAATACCCGTTGTAGCCAATTGTTACACCTCCTCATTTATTAAATAATCTTGAAAGGATTTTTTATCTTGGTCGTCTTGCTCATCTTGATCGGTATCATCTTGTTCAGATTGTTGCTGTTTAAACAAATTGTCAAATTGATTTTGATCGCGGGAGTTACGGTCTGTTTCTTGTAAACTTTGGGCGATATCAATTCGATCCATTTGGATATTTTGTTGAGCAAAGGCTGTTTTTAATTGTTGCAACTGACTATCCAGCAATTCCTTTCCGACTGCGGTTGATGTTAGTAATCTAGCAGATAAAACACCGTCTTGTTGCATCAGTTCAATTCGAATAGTTCCTAAGTTTTCAGGATAAAGCTTTAATAGTAATTTCATTGTCCCTTGACTATTAGAAAATTGACTTCGATTGATTAAATTTTGAATCTCTTTTGCTAAAGCCTCCGATTGAGCTCCCTTCTCTACAGGAAGTTGAATATTGAAGGTTTTAGTAGTATTTGTCGATGTTGTTACTGTTGAAATCGAACTTTGGGCTGTTTCATGAAGTTGAGTGTTCTTCGTTACTTGTTTAACAACCTGTTCAAATCCTTCTATTGACACTTTGTTCGCCACAGTTGTTTCTGTCCTTTGTGTCATGAAAGGTTGAGTTGTAGTTTGCTTATTAGCCAGTTCTTTTATTTGTTCATTGAACAATTTTATAAATTCCGTCAATTGGGTAATTTTAGTTGATTGCACACCTAACAAATCGGAATGCCTTCCAACGACTTCGGATAATTTTAGTAATTCCAATAATTTTTCAGCTTGTTTCGATGTCACTTGATGATCACCTTGAAACGCAGCTATTAACTGTTGAATAAGCACAGGGCCTTCCTCTACTACAGTATCTATTAACTCCCATAGATTATTAGTATCGGTCATGTCATTCCCTTTTACTTGTTGCATCATTTCTAGCAATTCATTTACATCAATATTTAATACAGCAAGTAAATCGTCTAAATTCATTAGTTCATCCATGGCTACCGCTTTTCCATCCTCACCAACTTGAACCATCAATAGCCCTTCATCATGGGAGATTCCTAATAAATCCATAACCTCGTTAGGTGATTGGGAATTTAATAATTCAGCTATTTTTTGTAAGTCCACACCTTCTGTTACTTCCTCTAGAGTACCCATATCCTCTGCTGTAGATAAAACTGCTTTTTGGAATATATCACCAAAGTTATTATTTTTTACCCCTTCTAATTGGGAAGTAGATACTGTTTTAGCTGATGATGACGTCACCAAATTTGCACTCTTTGTTGGCACAGTAAGCTGCATTATTCCAATATTCATTGTTTCACCTCCTTTGACTACAGCTACTTTTTATTTCGATAAAAGTTCCGTGTAGCGCGCCGCATCAGCTGGTTCCATTTTTGATAAAATGGCAGATAACGTTTCTGGTTGCATATTTGATAAAATCTTCAACGCTTCATCATCACTCATTTCAACAATAATTGGCGCTGCCGATTTGGCTGACATTTCCTCATAGGATTTTAAAATGTCTTCAAATTCCTTTTTAGTTTCACTTTGTTCCTGCTGCAATTTTTCAATTTCATATTGTAATTGCTCTTTTTCAGCTTCATCGGTTTGTTTTTCATCTTTTGCTGTTTGCAATTGGGATTGGAGCTGTTCAATTTCTGCCTCTTTTTCTTTCACTTGCGCTTCCAATTCAACAATTTTTTGATCATAATTTTTTGTTGTTTCTTCCGTAGAAGCTTCCTCTGACTTGAATGAATCAATCAGTTCCGATGCTTTTTCAAAGACATTGAAATTCGTAAATGAAGCAATCCCTAGTAATATCGCAATAACAAATAACAATGGAATAAAAACTAAATAAAATAATTTTTGAAAAATTCCAGGGGATTTTTCTTCTTCTATTAGTTGATTTGTTGGTTTGTTTTTATTCAATTTTTCTTTTGCCATGAAATCACCTGATTTCTTTCTTAAAATACTGTAGGGAGGAGAGTTCATCTAATTGAAGCATCTCCATTCTCTCTTCATGCGTCTTATAGGTTTCATAATCTTTATCACGCATTTTTTCAAACTTTCGTACTTCCAAGTTTTTTTCGAGCAACTTTTGTTCATACCAATTCATTTTGGCACGAGCTTGAACGACTTTCTTTTGTACGTCTGCAATCGTATGCTCCAAACTATCGATGAAAATTGAAAAGTGATAAATTTCATCAATCGTAGCCCCTACTGTTAGCCGTTCATTTTGATAAGTAATTAAGTCTTCTTTTTCCTTTAACAATTCATATAATTTTGTAGCAACTTCTTCAAAATCTCTTACCGATTCTTTATAGGCTACTTCTGTTTGTTGTTTTTCTTGTTCCCGTAAAGTTAATACTTTTTCGAAACGATATGTATATTGAACCATTACTTACCACCACCATTTGATAAAGCGATCATTTCATTAACAGTATGTTGAAGTGAGACTTTCTCTTTATAACTTTGTTTTAAAAAGTTTGTAATAAGTGGCTCATATTGAATGGCTTCATCTATTTCCTTCGATGTACCTTTTTTATATGCTCCAATATTGATTAAATCTTCTGATTTGGCATACGTATAGTAAAGTTCTCTTAATCGTTCAGCCGCTTTTACATGTTCTGGATGGGAAATATGATTCATTAAACGACTGACACTTTTCAAGACGTTAATAGCAGGATACTGACCTTTATTTGCCAAGGAGCGATCTAAAACGATATGTCCATCCAATATTCCTCGTACTGTATCAGCAATTGGCTCGTTCATATCATCTCCATCAACTAATACAGTGTAAAAGGCTGTAATCGTCCCGTTTAAATTGGTACCTGTACGCTCCAAAAGTTTCGGCAATATGGAAAAGACGGAAGGGGTATACCCTTTCTGAGCAGGGGGTTCCCCTGTAGCTAGTCCAATTTCCCTCTGTGCCATAGCAACCCGAGTAACGGAATCCATCATCAGCATGACATTTAAACCCCGATCTCTAAAGTACTCAGCGATAGCCGTTGCAGTAAAAGCACCTTTTATACGCATTAAAGCCGGTTGATCGCCTGTGGCTGCTACGACAATAGACCGTTTTAACCCTTCTTCCCCTAAATCTCTTTCGATAAATTCTCGAACTTCCCGTCCACGCTCACCAATTAGAGCTATTACATTAATATCTGCTTGGGTATTGCGTGCAATCATTCCAAGTAAAGTACTTTTCCCTACACCGGAACCAGCGAATATCCCAACCCGTTGACCACTACCTACCGTTAACATACCATCAATGGCCTTCACACCGACTTCAAGCTGTTCATGAATTGGCGGTCTTGTTAATGGATTTGGTGGTTCTTTTTCCGTTTGAACGGTAACTAACCCTTTCGGCAAGTTTGATCCATCAAATGGGTTCCCCATCGAATCTAATACTTTCCCTATTAATTCAGGGCCTACTTTAATTTCAAGAGGTTTCCCAGTTCCTTCTACAAGACATCCAATCGAAATTTCCCGAATGGACGTGTAGGGCATTAAAATGACAAATTCATTATTAAAGCCAACTACCTCAGCTAAAATGACTTGGTGTCCGTTTTTTGATGAGTTTACATGAATTTTACAAACATCTCCGATAGAACTTTCAGGACCTTGGGACTCAATCATTAATCCTACAACACGGTTCACTTTACCAAACTTCTTGAATGTTTCAACATTTGGAATTTTCTTTATTAATTGAGCCGCTTTCATCCTATCATTCCTTACCTTCTAAAATTTCGTTCAACTTTATGCGAAGTACGTTTAACTGCTCATCAATTGACACAACAATTCGTCCGTGATTTGTTTCAATATAACCATCAGTATCGTTTAGATCCTCATCTACGAAAATAAGAAATGGAACATCGGTTGGAAACATTGCTACTAGCTCATCTCGATTTTGTGTTACTAATCGATGATAAGTTGGTGGAACGTATAATTTAATTTCCTTCATTTCACGAGCTTCTTTTAGCCCCCGTTTAATGATGGATAAATACACATTTTCATCTTTTTCTAATGCCGAACCTATAATTCGTTCAGCTGATGTTAAAGCAATGTCTAAAATAACTTGCTCTTGTTCTTCGATGTACTTTTGAGCATTAAGGCGAGAATCTTCCACTACTTCATTGGCTACTTTCAAGGAAAGTTCCATATCCGCTTGGGCTTTTTTCATTCCCTCTTCATAACCTTTTTGGAATCCTGAGTCATAAGCATTTTGTTCAAGAACTAATTTTTCTTCATCCCATAATTGCTTCGCTTGTTCCAGCTTTTCCAACTGAGCTTGACGATATTGTTCAAACTCCTGTTTCTGTTGTTCGATTTGCTCCATTGCTTGGGAAATTAATCTTTCTCTCTCAGAGTAAACGTCTGAAATGGTCATTGTATGTTGATGAATTGAATTTCCATCTTCGAAATCAACAGTAAATAAATTTCGAAGTTGGATTTCAACATCTTTTTTCTCTGGTTGGACGGCATTTGAACGGATGATTCTAGACAATGACGTCATCTCCTCCACCACGAGCGATAATGATTTCCCCTGCATCTTCTAATCGGCGAATAACTCCAACAATTCGTGATTGAGCATCCTCCACATCACGAAGACGAACAGGTCCCATTATTTCCATTTCTTCTTTAAATGTCTCAGCCATACGTTGGGACATATTATTGAAAATAATTTCCTTCACTTCTTCACTACTTACTTTCATAGACAGAAGTAAGTCTTCATTTTCACAATCCCGGATAACTCGTTGAATCGAACGATTATCCAACGTAACGATATCTTCGAAGACAAACATTCTCTTTTTAATTTCTTCAGCAAGTTCTGGATCTTGAATTTCAAGCGCATCGAGAATTGTTTTTTCCGTTTGACGATCAACACCATTTAACACTTCTACTACTGCATCTACGCCACCAGTTTCTGTGTAGTCTTGAGTAACAGTAGAAGAAAGTTTACGTTCTAATACAGATTCAATTTCGCTAATTACTTCAGGTGAAGTCGAATCCATCATCGCAATACGTTTCGCGATATCCGCCTGTACCTCTTGGGGCAAGGAGGATAAGATAACTCCGGCTTGCCCTGGATCCAAGTATGATAAAATTAACGCAATTGTTTGCGGATGTTCATTTTGAATAAAGTTGAAAATTTGGGCAGGATCGGCCTTTCTAGCAAAATCAAAAGGTCTTACTTGTAAAGAAGAAGTTAAACGGTTAATAATTGCTTGCGCTTGTTCTTCTCCTAGTGCCTTTTCTAAAACGGTTTTTGCGTAACCGATTCCACCTTGTGAAATGTAATCTTGAGCTAATGCGATATTATGAAATTCTTCTATTATATCTTCTTTAATACTAGGTTCAACTTTTTTTACACTTGAGATTTCTAACGTAAGACGTTCGATTTCTTCTTCATTTAAATGTTTATAGACAGAAGCAGAAACTTCTGGTCCTAGAGAAATTAACAGTAAAGCTGCCTTTTGTTTCCCTGTTAACCCTTTTTCTTTCTTGGACAAGGTCGAACCCCCCATTAATCTTCAGTAATCCAACTTCGCAATAGTTTAGCAAAGTCTTCTGGTTTTTCTTTCGCCATTTTTTCCAGTTGTTTACGGCGAATTGTACCTTCTGTTTCTTTTTCTTCATTGATATCATCTACGATTAAATCTTCTTGTTCTTCAATAATCGTATATTGTTCTTCTTCTTCTCTTTTCTTTTTCGAACGAATAATGAAGAATACTAACAATAAAATAACCGCTACTAATATTCCACCAACAACCCAGATCCACCAAGGAATCGTAGGAGTTTCTTCAACAGCTGTAGCGTCATTACCATAAAACGGCTGAACAGAAACGACAATTTTTTCATCGATTTGCTCATCAGTTAATTCACCAGCTGCTTCTTTATCAATCGTTGTACGTACAATTGTTGAAAGTATTTGTTCGATATCTCCTCTGACATCTTCAGATAAAGATGTAGCATCATCTGGTACTGGTGGTTCAACCATAACTTGAATGCCGAGGTCACGGATTTTATATGGACTTTCTTGGATTTCTTTTGTAATACGATTCACATCGTTATTAATCGTTTCTTCTACCCGTTCGTAAGTTCCGTCTCCACCAGTAACTTCATCATAATTTACGAAATTATCTGTTCCTGTTTCCGCTTCTGGTGTCCCCGAAGCTGCACCTGTACCGGAATAAGTTTCAGTAATACGTTGAGCACTAATTTCAATACCTTCCATATTTTCTTCATTTACAGGCTCAACAATATTTTCTTGGCGATTTTCTTGTTTAAAGTCTATATCCGTCGTAACAGAAACGACGATTTTGTCATTCCCCATTAACGTACCTAACATTTGTTGAACTTGTCTTTGTAAATCACGTTCAATCGACTTTTTCACTTGCATTTGTCCTTCAACAGAATCAACAGAACCTGAACCATTCGAAGCTTGTTCTAAATCAAAATACTCGGAGTATTGGTTAGTAATTACGATGTTATCTGTACTTAAATTTGGAATACTTTTTGATACGAGATTATATAAAGTTTTAATTTGTTCATCCGTAAATTGATGACCTGGTTCTGTATCCAATACGATGGATGCACTTGCCTGTTGTGTAGCATCGTTTACAAACACACCTTGCTCAGGCATTGTAATCATTACATTGGCATTTTTGATACCATCAATTGTTTTGATTAAGTTTTCTAATTCAGTTTGTGTAGCCGCAAGATTAATGACGTTGAATTCATTGTCCGTCATCCCAAAACCAGCATTTGAAGTAAAGAATGAAGTATTAATTTCACCTGAATCTGGATATCCTTGAGCTGCAAGGGAAACTGTTAATGAATCCACTTGATCTTCCGGCACTAAAATATTCGTACCACCAGGGGCAATTTCGTATGTAACTCCTTGGGCACTTAATACTTCTGCTATTTCACCAGCTTCACTAGCTGATAGTTCCGTAAAAAGTGGCACCATCGTTGTTCTAGTTAAGAAATATGTAAGTATACCTGCTAGGGCAACAACACCGATTAATGTACCGAATATTGCCCCCTTCTGTTTTTTTGTTCGACTCTTCCAAAATTGGGTAGAGTCTGATTTCACTTTTGAAAGTCGTTCATTCATTATGTATCCTCCGATTATTGTGTATACACCAACAATTTATCGTCAAGATTTAAATAGTCATGCGCATAATTTCTTGGTATGCTTCAACTGCCTTGTTGCGTACCTCCATTGTTGCGTTTAAACTAACACTCGCTTTTTGTGCAGCAATCATCACTTCATGTAGTTCAACATCTTCACCTTTGATCAGTTTTTCCGTCATAGCATCAGATGTAATTTGTTGATTGTTTACAGATGCAATCGCATCCTTTAATGTATTTGCAAAAGATTGTTGTGCCTCATATGACGTTGTCGGAGTTGTTAACTTAGTTTCATTTACTTGTGATTGTGTAGGCATAATCGATACTGGATTTATCGCCATCATAACCACCCCTTTCTACTCAACTTATTTCCCTATTTCTAATGCTTTTGTCAACATTGATTTATTAGCATTAAACACTGTGACATTTGCTTCGTAAGAACGAGTTGCTGATACTAGATCAACCATTTCCGTTAATAAGTCAACATTCGGCATTTCTACATATCCTTCTTCGTTTGCATCTGGATGTGTAGGGTTAAAAACTAATTTAAAAGGAGTTTCAGTATCTTCATTAATTCTCGTTACCTTCACTCCATTACCAGCATTATCCTTTTTCCCCATTGCAATATTCAGAAAACTAGAGAACTGACCATTATCCTCTGTTAACGTCACCGATTTACGACGGTAAGGTTCCCATTCTCCATTTACTTGTCTTGCACGAGTCGTATCAACATTGGCAATGTTGGATGAGATTACGTCCATTCGTAAACGTTGTGCAGTTAATGCGGATGCCGTTGTATTCATACTTGAAAATATAGACATCGTTATTTACCTCCCTTGATGACATTATTTAACGTATTAAATTTACTCGATATACGTTCAACTAGCGCATTATAGTAAATTGTGTTTTCCGCTAAACTTGCCTGTTCCGCATCCATATCTACACCATTTCCATTACTACGATAGTTAAAATTTTCATAACTATAGACACCTGGAGTAGACGTTTTTATATCAAAATCGTAATGTCTTGCATCCGTACGATAAGCGGAAATTGTTTCACTTTTGGCGTCCGTCAACATTTGCTTAAAACTGACATTTTTCGCCTTATAGTTCGGTGTATCAACATTTGCTATATTTTGAGCAATCGTTTTATTTTTTAACGATGCGTAATTTAGACCATTTTCTAAACTACTAATAGTTCCTCCGAATAAGCTCAAACTCTTCACCTCAAGTTTTAAATTTATGTTACAAAACATTTCAATTTAATAACTTCATTTTAATGTATACTATTACTTAAGTCTATTAACATTTAGTGTTTTTTTATAGTAAATAGGGACTATTTTTTATTTAAAAACCGCAACAAAATATTTACAAATTACTAACTTACTACTTAATTCGACATTTTTTACGTGAAATTCCACCCAATTAATAATATTATCACTTTTTAGAAAATTAGTATATTAATTGTACTACTAGTAAAATTTCCATATAAAAAATAAGGTTTTGTCTCTTTTTTGAGACAAAACCTTATTTTTTTATTTACGTTTATTTCATTTTAATTTCAGCTAATGCTGCTAAAAATTTATCATTCAATACTTTTATATAAGTCCCTTTCATACCTAACGAACGAGACTCGATAACACCAGCTGATTCCAATTTACGTAAAGCATTAACGATTACTGAACGTGTAATTCCAACGCGATCTGCAATTTTAGAAGCAACTAATAAACCTTCATTTCCATCAAGTTCTTCAAAGATATGTTCAATTGCTTCTAATTCACTGTACGATAATGAATTAATCGCCATTTGAACAACAGCTCTGCTACGTGCTTCCTCTTCAATTTCCTCAGATTTCTCACGTAAAATTTCCATACCTACTACTGTCGCACCATATTCAGCTAAGATTAAATCGTCATCTTCAAAGCTATCAGTTAATCTTCCTAAAATTAAAGTACCTAAACGTTCTCCGCCACCGATGATCGGAACAATTGTAGTTAAACCATTTTCAAATAAATCACGGTTTTCTGTTGGGAAAACAGTATGTTCACTATTAATGTCGATATTAGGTGATGTTTCTGTAATTTCGAATAAGTGTTGAGTATAGTCTTCAGGGAATTGACGTTCTTCAAACATTTTTTTCATACGAGCATTTTCAATTTGTTGATGAATTGAAATACCTAAAAGTTTCCCTTTGCGGCTTACAATAAATACATTACAGTCTATTATATCTCCAAGTGTTTCTGCCATTTCTTTAAAGTTTACCGGCTTCCCAGCTGACGCTTGCAACATAGAGTTAATCTTACGAGTTTTTGCTAATAAATTCATTTTTAAAAAATCCTCCTAATAGGGTACATAAATTAATTCACTTAATATTCTAAAGGTTCCTAAAATTTATTGTAACTAATTCAGCTTGAATTATAAGATAAATTGTGACAAATCTTTGTTTTTCGATATTTTTTCCAGCTTTTTATCGACATACGCTGCCGTAATTTCGATATGGGCTGGCGAAATTTCGGATGCTTCGAAAGATAATTCTTCTAATAAACGTTCCATAATTGTATGAAGTCTTCTAGCACCTATATTATCTGTTTCCTGATTGACTTCCGTAGCAATTTCAGCAATTCGGTCAATCGCATCATCTGTAAAGTTAATCGTAACGTCTTCCGTTTCTAATAATGCCTTATATTGCTGGATAAGAGATTGATCCGGCTCTTTTAGTATGCGAATAAAATCTTCCTTCGTTAACTTATCGAGTTCAACACGGATTGGGAAACGCCCTTGTAATTCAGGAATTAAATCACTAGGCTTCGACATATGAAAAGCACCTGCAGCAATAAATAACATAAAGTCTGTTTTAACCGTGCCGTATTTTGTCGTTACCGTTGAACCTTCCACTATCGGTAAAATATCTCGCTGTACACCTTCACGGGATACATCTGCCGAAGATGATCCACGACTGGCAATTTTGTCTATCTCATCGATAAAGATAATCCCTGATTGCTCTGCACGACGAATCGCCTCTTGGGCTAACTCATCAGAATCAATCAATTTGTTGGCTTCCTCTACCGTTAAAATTCGACGGGCGTCCTTTACTTTCATTTTACGTTTTTTTACTTTTTTCGGCATAAGATTAGATAACATGTCTTGCATACCTGACGAGCCCATGTCCATTCCCATTCCCGGCATTAATTCAAAGAAAGGTGTGTTTTGTTCTGTCACTTCCACCGTAACGAAGTTATCTTCCAGTTTACCCGCTTTTAAGTCTTCTGAAACTTGGGAACGTTTTGTACGAATTTCTGCTTCTTCATGACTAGAGTCTTCATCAGACTTGTCATTTTTTTGACCAAAAAGCATTTCCAATGGATTTTGAGCCATTTTGGATTTCACTTTTGAAGGGACTAACAATTTTACCAGTGCCTCATTTGCATTTTGCTCAGCTACATCTTTTACCGCTTCCATCATTTCATCTTTTACAAGTCTTCTTGATGCTTCTACGAGGTCTCTTACCATCGATTCTACATCACGACCTACATAACCCACTTCCGTGAATTTTGTCGCCTCTACTTTAATGAAGGGAGCATTCGTTAACTTCGCAATTCTGCGAGCTATTTCTGTTTTCCCAACACCAGTTGGTCCAATCATTAAAATGTTTTTCGGGATAATCTCATTTTGCATTTCTTCACTTAATAAAGAACGGCGGTATCGATTTCGAAGAGCGATAGCTACTGCACGCTTCGCATTATGTTGTCCAACTATATGACGATTTAATTGTTCTGTAATTTGTCTTGGCGTTAAATGTTGTTGTGTCATTCTTCAAGCGCCTCCACGATAATATTATGGTTTGTAAACACACATATATCTGCTGCTACAGTTAAGGCAGCTTTTGCAATTTCACTAGCCGTTAAATGATCCCCTGCGTGTTGTTTTAATGCTCGCCCAGCAGCAAGAGCATAATTACCACCAGAACCAATTGCTAAAATACCATCATCAGGTTCGATAACTTCCCCAGTACCTGAAATAAGTAATAAAGTAGATTTGTCCATGACAAGAAGAAGGGCTTCCAATTGACGTAACATTTTATCGCCGCGCCATTGTTTTGCAACTTCTACAGCTGCCCGTTGTAGGTTGCCGTTATATTCATTCAACTTCGCTTCGAACATTTCAAATAACGTAAATGCGTCAGCAACAGAACCTGCAAACCCAGCCAACACTTTACCATTGAATAGACGTCTGACCTTTCTAGCAGTATGTTTCATTACAACTGAATTTCCTAACGTTACTTGACCATCTCCTGCCATCGCACAATGTCCATTGTGGTGAATCGCAAAGATGGTGGTCGCATGAAATTGTTCCATTATGGTTCCTCCTCAATTCTAAGCTCGTGGATGAGTATTCATATAAGTATTTCGTAAATGTTCTTTTGTTACATGAGTATAAACTTGTGTTGACGATAAACTGGAATGTCCAAGTAATTCTTGAACTGTTCTTAAATCAGCTCCATGATTTAATAAATGGGTCGCAAAGGAATGTCGTAACATATGCGGATATATTTTTGTGTGCATGGAAGCATTTTTAATCATCTCTTCAAGTATGTAACGTACACCACGAGGAGTAAGTTCGCCTCCGCGCATATTTACAAATAACTTATTATGCTTTTCATTCTTCATAAGTTTCGGACGCACTTCCTCAATATACTTACTTAATGCTTCATGTGCATATTGTCCGAACGGAATAATTCGTTCTTTCCGACCTTTCCCCATAACTCGAATGATTGAATAGTGAAAATCAAGATCTTCTAGTTCAATTGAAGTACATTCACTAACACGAATCCCTGTTGCATAGAGTAATTCAAGCAAGGCCATATTGCGAATTGATTTATTGTCGTTCCCAACATTTCTATCGAACAGTTGGGAAAGCTCCTCTTCGTAGAAAAAATTAGGTAAGCGCTTTTCTTTTTTAGGATGGTATAGTGATCGGAATGGAGAATCATCTAAGTTGAACTCACGATTTAAAAATTTAAAGAACGAGCGAATCGATGAGATTTTTCTAGAGATTGATGTTCGAGCTTTCTTTTCATCATATAGCTTTGTGATATAAAGTCGAGCATGGATATATTCCACATCTTCTAAGTTCGTTATACCTTCTGAATACAAAAAGCTTAGAAAATCTTTTAAATCAAACTCATACTCCCGAACAGTATGTACGGAAAAGTTTTTTTCAAGTTGAATATAACGGAGAAACTGATCCAAAGCGTCTGTGAATTTGACCTGCATCGCAATACACCTCCAATCAAATAAGTGGAAAAGCCATTTGTTTATCTGTATCGCGTCTGCATAAATAAAGAAGGTTATAAACGTCCAACTACAACTTTTTCATATTTTATAAAAAACGTCCAACAATGAGACTATACCTAACTCGGAAATATATCAAGTATTTTATTAAATAAAATTTGTAAAAATTGCGTGTATCATTAACAATTTAGTAACAAAAGGATAGATACTTATTGTGTCGTTAATAATATACCCAAAAGAAAATACCTCATAAATTATAACAATTTATGAGGTATATAAGCAATTATATGGTTTGAGAATTCACAAAATTTTGAATTGTTGCCAAAGCTCGGTTAGCGTGGCGTTCTGCCCGCTCTTGTTTTGATTTAATTTTTTCTCCTAATTCAGGGAAAATACCAAAATTCACGTTCATCGGTTGGAAGTTTTTAGAATCGGCTTCTGTAATATAGCGAGCCATACTTCCTAAAGCTGTTTCGAACGGGAATATAATCGGCTCTTGTCCTAAAGCAAGTCTTGCTGCATTAACACCCGCAATCAAGCCGCTCCCTGCTGATTCCACATACCCTTCAACACCCGTCATTTGGCCAGCAAAGAAAATATTTTCATTTGCACGTAATTGGTACGTTTTATTTAGTACAGTCGGAGAATTAATAAAAGTGTTTCGATGCATTACACCATAACGGACAATTTCAACATTTTCAAGACCTGGAATCATTGAAAACACTCTTTTTTGTTCTCCCCATTTTAAATGGGTTTGGAATCCTACAATATTATATAAAGTTCCAGCTGCATCGTCTTGACGTAATTGTACAACCGCGTATGGACGTTTTCCTGTTCTTGGATCCTCAAGACCTACTGGTTTCATCGGACCGAATAACATCGTTTTTTCTCCTCGGGAAGCCATTACTTCAATCGGCATACATCCTTCAAAATACTTTTCTTTTTCAAATTCTTTTAACGGTGCACATTCAGCGGAAATTAAAGCTTCACGAAAAGCATCAAATTCTTCCTTCGTCATCGGACAATTTAAGTAAGCTGCTTCCCCTTTATCATAGCGAGATTTCAAATAAACTTTGTCCATGTTGATGCTGTCTTTTTCAACTATTGGAGCAGCTGCGTCATAGAAGTATAAATATTCTTGACCAGTTAGTTCTTTAATTTTCTCCGCTAAAGCAGGGGAAGTTAATGGGCCAGTAGCCACTACTGTTATACCTTCAGGAATTTCTGTTACTTCTTCATTAATCACTTCCACTAAAGGATGATTTTTCACAGTTTCTGTCACATATCCAGCAAATTCATGACGGTCTACTGCTAGTGCTCCACCAGCAGGGACAGATGCATTATCCGCCGCTTTAATAATGACAGAGTCCATTATACGCATTTCCTCTTTAATTACGCCAACAGCATTTGTTAAAGCGTTGGCTCTTAATGAATTTGAACAAACTAGTTCGGCAAATTTATCTGTATGATGTGCAGGTGTTTGTTTGACAGGACGCATTTCATATAAACGTACCTTTACACCTCTTTTAGCAATCTGCCAAGCCGCTTCACTACCTGCAAGACCTGCGCCGATTACGTTTACAATTTGTTGTGTCATGTTACTACCATCTTTCTATCATTGTGTCGGTGCTTCTTCATAGTCACAATTTGTACAATGAATTTGAATACCTTTTTTAATTTTTTTCTCTACTAATAATGCACTACATTTTGGACAAGGTCTACTAATTGGCTTATCCCATGAGACAAAATCACACTCTGGATAAGTGTTGCATCCGTAGAATATTCGTTTCGTTTTACTTTTACGCTCTACGATTTCTCCCGTTTCACAATTTGGACATTTTACGCCAATTGGTTTCATAATCGCCTTTGTATTGCGACATTCAGGGAAATTAGAACAAGCCATAAACTTACCATATCTACCTAATTTATAAACCATTGGTGAACCACAGTTTTCACAATCTTCACCAGCTGGTTCATCTTTTATTTCAATTTTTTCCATTACCTCATCGGCATGTTTTAAATGTTTTTCAAATTCTTTATAAAAATCATCAATAATTTTTACCCAGTTGATTTGCCCTTCTTCAATTTTATCGAGATCTTCTTCCATTTTGGCAGTAAACTCGATATTAATAATTTCAGGGAAGAATTCTACCATAAACTGATGAACAATTTCACCAAGTTCCGTTGGGACAAATCGTTTTGCATCTAACTGAACATAGCCCCGTTTTTGAATAACATCCAACGTAGGTGCATAGGTCGACGGACGACCGATTCCTAGTTCTTCCAACTCTTTTACAAGACGAGCCTCTGTAAAACGAGGTGGCGGCTGTGTGAAATGTTGTTTCGGTTCAATTTCTAACGATTTTACCGTATCGCCAACTTCCATTTCAGGCAACAATTTTGTTGTTTCTTCCGATTGGTCATCTGTTCCTTCAATATATAGCTTCATAAAACCAGGGAATTTTACATAGGAACCATTTGCACGGAATTGAACATCACCATTTACTAAATCAACCGAAACAGTGTCTAAAATAGCTGGAGCCATTTGACTAGCGATAAAACGTTCCCAAATTAGACGATAAAGTCGTAATTGATCTCGACTTAACACTTCTTTTAATTGCTCCGGGGATCTCATCACACTTGTCGGTCGAATGGCTTCATGGGCATCTTGAGCATTCGTTGATTTTTTTCCTTGTTTTTGTTCGGAGGCAATATAGTCTTTCCCATACTTCTCGTTAATATAGTTCGTTGCTTCCGCTTTCGCACTGTCGGATATCCGAGTTGAGTCAGTTCGCATATATGTAATTAACCCGACCGTACCTTCTTTTTTGCCTATATCGATACCTTCATATAGTTGTTGTGCTAGCATCATCGTTTTCTTAGCACGGAAATTTAATTTCCTTGCAGCCTCTTGTTGTAGAGAGGACGTTGTGAAAGCAGGCGCCGCATTACGTTTACGTTCCTTTTTCACGACATTTGCTACTTGGAATTCGTCATTTTTCAAACTACTTAAAACAGCTTTTACTTGTTCTTCATTGGAAAGTTTTACTTTTTCTTTGCCATTTCCGAAATATAATGCGTCAAACTGTTTTTTGCCTTTTTCGAAATTCCCTTCAATTGTCCAATATTCTTCCGGAACGAAATTTTTGATTTCCTCTTCTCGATCAATAATCAGTCGAAGGGCTACGGATTGAACTCGTCCTGCCGACAATCCTTTTTTAACTTTTTTCCAAAGAATTGGACTAATGTTATAACCAACAAGACGATCTAAAATACGTCTTGCTTGTTGGGCATCCACTAAATCCATGTTAATCGCCCGAGGATGTTTAAAGGAATCAAGAATGGCGTCCTTTGTTATTTCATTAAATACGACACGACATTCTGAATCCATATCAATATTTAAAGCTGATGCTAAGTGCCACGCAATTGCTTCCCCTTCGCGGTCTGGATCGGCTGCGAGATACACTTTTTTAGCTTTTTTTGCAGCTGATTTTAATTCCTGTAGCACAGGACCTTTACCGCGAATGGTAATATATTTCGGTTTATAATTATTTTCCGTATCGATGCCTGTTTGACTTTTTGGTAAATCAATAACATGACCGATCGATGCTTTTACTGTATATTTTTTCCCTAAATATCTTTCGATTGTTTTTGCTTTTGCTGGTGATTCTACAATCACTAAATAATCTGCCATCTATATACTTCCCCCTTGTAGAGGTAAATTGTTCATATTGAATGCGTTTTAAACGCAGAATGTTTATTCCTCAAAAATAATACCTGTTGCAAAATGTATAACAGTTTTTCTAAGAATGCAACTTTTTTTCAATATTTACCTAAAAACAATTTTAACTCCTCTATAATTTGTTGGCCGTTCCAAATCGGAATTGCTCCTTCTCGTAACAAACTATTGGTACCCTTCGACTGCTCAGAATCAATGGGTCCAGGTACAACAAATATATCCTTCCCATGTTCTAAGGCGTGCTCGGTTGTAATTAATGTTCCACTTTTAAGGGACGCTTCTGTTACAACAATTGCATTACTAATACCGCTAATAATACGATTTCTCATCGGAAAATGCCATTTCTGAACCCCAACATAAGGAGGATATTCTGTTATAAGCAAATGATTTCCTTCCATTTGTTCTGCAAGTTTTTTATTTTCTTTCGGATAAAGGTGGGAAAAACCGTGTCCAAGTATTCCAATTGTTTTACCACCATATTTGATCGTAGTAGAATGAGCTAAACTATCCGCCCCTTTTGCCAGCCCACTAACAATGACAATATTTTGTTCAACTAATGGCGGGATAATACAATTCATTGCTAAAGAGGAATAATTTGTCGCTTTTCTAGAACCAATAATAGCAATCTTAAATGGTTGGGTTAACAATGAAACGTCTCCCTTTGCATATAAAATGGTTGGAGGGTCTGTTAATTGTAATAAATTACTTGGATAATATTTACTGTAATAAGGAATAATTTTTATATTAGCAGAATCGTAGACATTTTTTAAATTCTTTTTTACTACCCTGTGATAACGTGTTAATAGCTTTTCTGCAGAATTTGTCGAAATGATTAATATCTCCGCTAATTCTGTCGGATGGAGTTTGCCGATATTTCGTATAGAACCGAGAGTTTTCGCTAATTTTTGGAATTTGTTTAAAGTGAGAGGATAAACATAATGGAGAGAAAGTAGTTCTTGTGAATACTCCACTTAATCACTCCTTTTATCCATATTCCATAAGTAGTAGGTTTCAAAAAGTTGAGCTGAAGATGCAGGGAAATATACTACTTTGAAGAAGTCCAAATAGCCCCATTCCTAATTAATAAGATAGAAATTCGGCTATTTATGAGGGAAGGCTATTCTTAAAAAACGTGACCGCAAAATAGAAAGGTGTAGCGTGAGGACGCTACACCTTGTATTTTAATTGGTTTTACATTTGTCGTATAGGCCTTTTTCTTTTAACACTTTTATTAAAGTCTCACCAATTACAGATGGTGTTGCAGCGACTTCAATACTGGCATTATTCATTGCCTTAATTTTTTCCTTCGCTGTTCCTTTACCACCTGAAATAATCGCACCTGCGTGTCCCATTCGTTTGCCAGGAGGGGCAGTTTGTCCACCAATAAAGCCAACAACCGGTTTTGTCATGTTTGCTTTAATCCATTCTGCCGCTTCTTCTTCTGCAGTACCACCGATTTCACCAATCATTACGACTGCATACGTTTCAGGGTCATTATTAAATTCACTTAATACATCGATAAAGTTTGTACCATTAACCGGGTCACCGCCTATTCCAACAGCTGTTGATTGACCGATACCCGCTTGCGTTAATTGATGTACAGCTTCATATGTTAATGTTCCGGAACGGGAAACGACGCCGACATGACCTTTTGTATGAATATAGCCAGGCATAATTCCTATTTTGCATTCATCAGCGGTAATCACCCCAGGACAGTTCGGACCAACTAGGCGTGTTTTCTTGCCTTCCATATAGCGTTTTACCTTCACCATATCCAATACCGGAATATGTTCCGTAATACAAATCGTTAAGTCTAATTCCGCATCTACTGCTTCCATAATCGCATCTGCCGCAAAAGGTGCTGGTACATAAATAACCGATACATTAGCGCCAGTTTCTTGAACAGCCTCTTGTACTGTATTAAAAACCGGTACTCCTTCGATTTCTTGTCCTCCTTTACCAGGAGTTACACCAGCTACAATTTTCGTGCCGTATTCTAACATTTGTTTCGTATGGAAAAGAGCTGTTTCCCCTGTAATACCTTGAACAATTACTTTTGTGTCTGCATTAATATAAACACTCATGTATTCTCCCTGCCTTCCTTAACCTACGAGTTCCACAATTTTTTCAGCGCCATCAGCCATTGAATCTGCCGCCACTATATTTAAACCAGATGCATTTAATAATTCTTTTCCTAAATCCACATTCGTTCCTTCTAAACGTACAACTAAAGGTACTTTCAAACCTAGTTGTTTAGCAGCAGTGATAACCCCTTCTGCGATTACATCGCACTTCATAATGCCGCCGAAAATGTTAACAAAAATACCTTTTACGTTTGGATCCGATAAAATAATTTTAAATGCTTCCGTTACTTTTTCTGTTGTTGCACCGCCGCCAACGTCAAGGAAGTTTGCAGGTTTCCCACCGTAGTAACTAATCGTATCCATTGTAGCCATTGCAAGGCCTGCACCATTTACCATACAACCGATATTGCCATCTAACGGAATATAACTTAGATCGTATTTTGATGCTTCGATTTCTTTTGGATCTTCTTCATCATAATCTCGTAGTTCAACAATATCTTTATGGCGATATAATGCATTTGCATCGAAATTGAATTTAGCATCTAGCGCTACGACTTCTTCATTACCAGTTACGACCAATGGATTAATTTCTAGAATGGATGCATCTTTTTCAACAAAGGCTTCATAAAGTCCTAACATTAATTTTGCCGCTTTATTCACAAGCTTTGCTGGTATATTCATATTAAACGCCATTCGTCGAGCTTGGAATGGAAGTAATCCTGTAACAGGGTCGATCACTTCTTTGAAAATTTTTTCTGGTGAAGCTTCAGCTACCTCCTCAATATCCATACCGCCTTCTTCTGAGCCCATTAAAGTAACTCGTGAAGTTGCTCTATCTAAAACAAAACTTAAGTAATATTCTTTTTTAATATCTGATCCTTCTTCAATGTAAAGTCGTTTTACTTCTTTACCTTCCAGACCCGTTTGATGAGTAACTAAAATTTTCCCTAGTAACTCTTTCGCGTAAGTACGAACTTCTTCTAAGTTCTTCGCGATTTTGACACCCCCTGCTTTACCTCGACCCCCAGCATGAATTTGGGCTTTGACAACGATTACATTTGAACCGAGCTCTTTCGCCACTTTTACTGCTTCTTCGGGTGAAAAGGCAACTTTTCCATTTGGAACAGCTACTCCATATTTTCTAAGGATTTCCTTCCCTTGATACTCATGGATATTCATGATACATCCTCCCATCAATCTTGTGGAAATAATTTTGTTAACCATAACCATTCTATACAAATATTCTGATAAAGTCTATATTAGTATTATTTGTATGATATTAGTTATTTTATTACAATATTATCTATTTTATCGCTATCAGTCTATCTATATTTTCTATTTTTTTATAACAATTTTTTATCATTATTCTCTTGATAGTTGCGATCAAGTCTATAAATGAAAGCAAATACTTCAGCAACTGCTTCGTATAATTCTTCCGGTATTGATTCGTTTAAATCTAGATTTCCTAATAGTTCGACAAGATTTTTATCCTCATAAATAGGAACATTATGGGAAGATGCTTTTTCTAAAATATTATCTGCTATCTTCCCTTTCCCTTTTGCAATAACTTTTGGACTTTGTTTTCCTTCAGGATTATAAGAAAGGGCAATAGCCTCTTTTCGAACAAACTTTTTTTCCCTCATATCCGAATATCGACTCCATTTTGACTTTTAGCTTCCTTGCTCTTTTCAATCGTATTAGCTGAAACTAAGCGGGAAACTGTTTTTTCAAAAGGTTTAATAAATATTCCTGAAAGATGATAATTTTTTTCTAAAAGTCCTGTTTTTAACATTTCTTTTAATGGCTCCGCTAATTGCTCTAATTGAGGATGATCATTATATAAATGTAGTGTGATGATACGATTTTGCACTTGCATGTCAACAACCGTTTCCTTTATTGCATCCATATTTAAATAAAATAAAATTCTTGCGTAATTAGCATCAATTTTTCCATTTTCCTTCATGCGACCATTCCACTGGATAGTTGCTTCCGTTTGTTTTCCTAAAAAATGAAGGGGAATTTGCATAATAAGTTGATGTTGATGTCCATTTTCCCCTGAAAGTAGTTGCATCCCATTTAATCTTGAAACAATATTGTCAGCAGCATCTTTTAAAGCTTGAGAGGTTTGCGAATCGTTTATAATCGTTAACAATTGTGGTTTTAATGATTGTACTGCTTCTTGAAAATCTTGAACTTTACTATTGAAAGATGCTTCATAACTCATCCCTAAACCTTTTAAAATCATTTTAAGAGCTTGTTCTATTGCCTTACTATCAATCGCTTTTTGAACCTCTGCTTCTGCTTGAAGAAGCATATTTTGTAATACGGGTTGAGACGATTCATTCATGATTTTAACTAAGTTTAACAACGGAGATGAAGTATTTATCATTTCCGGTTTCAATAAGGATAAAAGTTGATCTTTTATCGTGATACTATTTTGTTCTTTTGAAAAAATAGGCATTGTATTTTCAGAAAAAGCTATAATCAATTGTTTGTGAAGTTGTTGTGCAAACCATTCAACTGTCCCTTTATTTAAAGGGAGGGTTTCAAAACGGGATATTAAATGTTGTAACTCAATTTTTTGGGTGCTTTGCAATTGATTTTGATTCGAAATCCATGATTCAACTTCTTTTACCATTTGAGACATTTCATTTGGTTTAGCATTTACCACATTGTGGATGAGTTGACTTGCAGAAGATTGATTGGAATAATCCGCTAACGTTTTAATTTGCTGAAAGCTTTCTGATATCCAATTTTCTATCGTTGCATTTTTAGGGAAAATTTCCGCCGCTTTTAAAAAATTGACTAATTGAGTCTTTTGAATAGAATTGGCATCAGTTACTAAAGTTTGAATAGCTTTTGATAATACAACACCTCCAGTTTCTAAACTAAAAGGTTTTGAAATTGTTTGTAATTGTTGCATTAATTGGGATTTTACTGAACTTGGAATGGTCTGATTTTCCATTACTAAGGTAGTGAAATTTAAAATGGCATTGGACATCCCAGTCGTTTTACTACCAAAAAGAAATCCTTTAAATATTTCGTTTGTAAAGGGCATTTTCATTTCCACCATTTTTTGTATAGCTTGTAACCCCTCTTGTTTTGAAGTATTTGCAGGTAGATTATTTAACCAATTTTCCGCTTGTATCAATTGTTCTTTTGATAACGGTAGTTGATTTCTTAAAAAATGGGCAACTAATTGTTGCATTTCAGCCGTTTTTGGCAAGTTCATCATTTCAAGTAATTGATTCACTTGCTGGGCTACCGTTTGAGATTGCTGAATTGGACCTGAAACTACTTTTAACTCTGCTTGAGGGTTCATCCCCGTTACTTGAAAAAAATGCGAATCTCCAGCTTTTAAAGGGGTTTCAAGCTTGGCAAAAAATTTCGTTTGCCCAATTTGTACCTCTGCCATTTGATCTGGATATAATTTCTTAATCGTTCCATGAAAAACTTGTCCTTGTTTCAATACGAGGGGCTGTTGTTGTGTACGATTCGTTTGTTGGATTTGTATCGGACTAAACGAGGTGAATGTCATATCGGTAACCTCTCCTTACTTTCCATCATCGATTTAATTGGTTCAAAACTTTTCCGGTGTTCTTTTATCGGCCCATATTGCTTAAGGGCTTCAAGATGTTGTTTCGTTCCATATCCTGCATTTTGATCAAAGCCATATGCGGGATATTGAAGATGAAGCTTTTCCATATATTCATCCCGAGCATTTTTAGCTAATATTGAAGCTGCTGCAATCGATAAACTTTTGGCATCCCCTTTAATAATTGATTGTTGAGGGATATCGATTGGCAAAACAAGGGCATCTACAATACAAAAGTCTGGACGAATTGTTAAACTTTCCACACATTTTTTCATCGATTGTTTTGTTGCTTCGTATATATTGATTTCATCAATGACTTGGGCACTTTGAAAATGAATCGAATAGGCAAGGGCATGCCCTTTAATAATTTGAGCAAATTCCTCCCTTACTTTTTTTGAAAGTTGTTTCGAATCATTGATTCCTAAAAAAGGTTCACAATCCTTTGGAAGAATGACCGCAGCGGTAACGACTGGTCCTGCTAACGGCCCCCTTCCTGCTTCATCTAGACCTACTAACAACTGTTGATCCGAAGACAAAAAGGAACGATCAAACTGTATTTTTTTCTCGTGCTCTTCTCGCTTTTTCTTCTCCTTTTCCCTACGACTAACCCATTGTTTCCAAGCTTTTTGAACTCCAGCCCGCTCATCCTTTTCGATATCCTTCATCCAGCTGGCATAAACTTTCGCAGCTTGTAAAGCTTCCGTAATCTCTTTCACTGTTTTTGTCATATGTATTACACTTCCCTAAATAAATCTATTTTTTATATCGGCATCTTTTATAAACATACAAGAGTTCGATTCAATATGTATTTATACTTACCCATTATTAATTTAACATAGTTGTCATTGTTCTTTCATACTTAGTGAGATTATAATGAAATGGATTGAATGGAGGAGACGATAATATGAAAAAAATATTTCCTCTTTTTGCTAGCATTCTCCTTCTTTTATCCGCTTGTGGAAATGCTACAAAAGATGAACAACATACGGAAGAACATACAGCTGAACATACTGATCAACATCTAGAGAACGATTCAACAACTAGCCACAACCATCTTTCTGGGGACCTTCAAGAAGTGACTGATTCTGTGAAACAATTACCTTCTTTTTTAAACTCCCAACCGGAAGATATTCGACTTGTTTATGAAGTAGCAGGACAAGCTACCGATATATTAGAATGGATTCCTTGTTATTGTGGGTGCGGGGAAAGTGCAGGTCATCGCAATAATTTAAATTGCTTCATTGCAGAAAAACGGGATGATGGATCCGTTGTATGGGATGACCACGGCACTCGTTGCCAAGTCTGTTTAGAAATTGCAGTAGCATCTGTCCAAATGCATCAACAAGGAAAGTCTTTAAAAGAGATACGAAATGCAATTGATGCGACATATGAACAAGGTTACGCAACGCCTACTTCTACGGACATGCCTGCATAATCATTTTTTCTTTTAGCATCTATTACCCAATAATAGCTTAGATAGCACTACTTAAACCACGCTATTGATTTTAAAACAAAAAGGGAACCCCGTTATTTGGGAGTTCCCTTTTAAAGTATTTTATTTACAAAAACCAAATTAATGGACACTGTTAATTGAAGAATACTTATTAGTTCTACTTAAGTATCTTTCAACAACCTTCCAAATACTATAACCTATAAAAGCACCGAGCATATTTAAAATGACATCATCAATATCAAAACTTCCTCTTCTTGTAACTAATTGTATGAATTCAATAACAAATAACAGTAAAAACATAAAAATAGAAAACCCACTTATTATGTTTACTTTTCTTATAAAATATGGAAGATAAATTCCCATAGGTAAAAACAAAATTAAATTACCAAAAAGATTTTTTATAGGTATATCCATATTCATACTTCCATCAAATATAGCCATGATATATGTATTTATTGTTTTGAAGGGAACAATATTAGATGATTTTTTTATATATTCAAACAGCGAAAAATCTGTATATACATAACCTCTCCTTGTCCCTAAAAACAAAGTAACAACCAATGCTAGTAGATAGATAATAAAGCTAATGCTTAGTGCTATTTTAATTACTTTTTGCATGTATCCTCCTTTCCGACCCAATTTCTCTTTAACTATCTAACTAAGGAAAAACTAATCATTCGGGAAATTTTGATAACTATAGTTTATCATTGGTCGTATCCTTAGAAAACAGATAGCTTTATATTCTCATCTTAACGGTTGATTTGGTCTGAAAATTGGAACTAAGTCAAATAATGAACGATACCAACATTGCTTAAAAAAGAACTATCCCTCATTTTTCCATTAAAAGGGATAGCTCTTCGTTTACACAAAGTTCAATTGTAATAGCTTTTAACTTTCAGCTACTGCTTCCTTTTCTAATTGTTCATCAACGATATCAAAGCTTAATTTGCCAAAATGTTGATTGCGTATATCACGAACGATAATTTCTGCCACTTGGTCATAGTCGATTTCTCCACCTGGACCAAATACATTTCTTCGTTTTCCAATATGATCAAAGGTTTCAACTAAATTTTCATGAACAAAGGTAATTCCATAACGTTCTTCCATTCGTTTCGGATAATGGATCGATAAAAAGCGTAATCCGTACACTGCTAAATCTTCCATATTGATAATCGTATCTTTAATGGCACCTGTTAAAGCAAGTTTTAACCCTACCTCTTGATCTTCAAATTTCGGCCATAAAATTCCTGGCGTATCTAGCAACTCTAACTCTTTTCCTACTTTAATCCATTGTTGGGACTTCGTTACCCCAGGTGTATTTCCTGTTTTTGCAATATTTTTCTTTGCTAAACGGTTAATTAATGTTGATTTACCGACGTTAGGGATGCCTACAATCATTGCTCGGATTGCTCTAGGCTTCATTCCTTTTGCTTTCATGCGTGCCCATTTATCAGCTAAAATTTCTTGAGCAGCTTTTGTCACCTTTTGCAGCCCTTTTCCATCTAATGAATTGATAGCAACAGCCATATGACCTTTATTTGCAAAATACTGAACCCATTTATGCGTTTCCGTTTCATCGGCCATATCAGCCTTATTTAAAATGAGAAGTCGAGGTTTTTGATTAATCACCTCGTCAATCATCGGATTTCTCGAAGAAAGAGGTAATCGGGCATCGATTAGTTCAAAAATAATATCAACAAGCTTTAGTTTTTCTTGAACTTCACGTCTAGCTTTCGCCATATGTCCTGGAAACCATTGAATCGTCATGTTGTTTTCCTCCTTATGTAATCTTGATGTTTACTACTTTTTTCTTATGTATCAAAAAGAAAAGGAGATTGCATAGAACCTCCTTCAATCGAAAAATTAATCTACAATTTTCATTTCGCTTAATGGCCAAAATACGATACTTGTATCTCCGATAATTTCATCTTGACTAACAACCCCAATATGGCGGCTATCTTTACTATAACGACGATTATCCCCCATGACAAATACGTATCCTTCTGGCACAACTTCTAAATTTGGATCAATTTCTTCTAAAGTGAAGTCTTGTGTTAGTGTACCCTCAGTTATTTGGGATTTATACTCGTCTAAATAAGGCTCATCAATTGGTTCTCCATTAATATAGAGCTGATCGTCTTTATATTCGATATGATCCCCTGGAAGTCCAATTACCCGTTTAATGTAATCCTTACCTTCTGGTGCATGGAATACTACAATATCAAATCGATCCGGTTCCCCGATTTTATAACCAATTTTGTTTACAATCATTCGGTCACCATTTTTTAATGTAGGCATCATGGATTCACCATCAACGACAATTGGTGTAAAGAATACATAGCGAATAATAAGAGCTATTCCAAAGGCAATAACGAGTGCTTTAATCCATTCCCAAAGTTCATTTTTTTCTTTTTTTGTTTTCTCCACGAGAGAAATCCCCCCATCTAACACTATTTTATTGTAAATGGATGATCTATGACAAGCAAAAAGAAAAGGGAGCTTGCAAACAAGCCCCCTTTCTTAAAAAGTGATTATCGAATTTCTTTAATACGAGCTGCTTTACCACGTAGGTTACGTAGGTAGTAAAGTTTAGCACGACGTACTTTACCACGACGGATAACTTCTAATTTAGCGATTTTTGGAGTGTGTACAGGGAATGTACGTTCAACACCAACACCGTAAGAAATTTTACGAACTGTGAAAGTTTCGCTAATTCCGCCACCACGACGTTTAATAACAACACCTTCGAAAACTTGGATACGTTCACGAGTACCCTCTACTACTTTCACGTGTACACGTACAGTGTCACCAGGACGGAAAGTTGGTAGATCAGAACGAAGTTGTTCTTTTGTAATTTCTGCAATAATATTTGACATTGTTTTTCTCTCCTTAGACAGATGCTCTTGCAGTCCTCTTTGGCCACAGCGGAACACCGTAATTCAGCACTTCATAAAAGAAGCACAGATTGAATATTACCATAAAACTATTGATTTATGCAAGTAATATATAAATTATTTTTGGTTCTTTAAAGCTTCAATAAAAGCTTGTTGGTCCTTTGTTAATTCCATTTGTTCTAGTAAGTCAGGACGTCTTTCAAACGTACGTTTTAATGACTGTTCTTGTCGCCATTTTTCAATGTTTGCATGATTACCAGATAATAAAACGTCAGGCACTTTCATCCCTCTAAACTCTGCTGGACGTGTATAGTGAGGGTGTTCAAGTAACCCCGTGGAAAAGGAGTCATGGATATGGGAATCTTCTTGTCCTAAAACGCCAGGCAGTAGTCTTACAACAGCATCAATAACCGTCATCGCAGGTAATTCTCCACCCGTTAAAACAAAATCACCGATGGAAATTTCATCTGTAACAAGATGTTGTCGTATTCGTTCATCATACCCTTCATAATGCCCACATAAGAAAACAAGTTCTTCCTCTTTAGCAAGCTCTTCTGCCTTCTTTTGAGTAAATCGTTCACCTTGAGGGCACATGAGGATAATTCGCGGTTTACGGCCTTCTGTAATCGTCTCTACCGCTTGAAACATTGGTTCCGGTTTTAATACCATCCCCGCTCCTCCACCGTAAGGATAATCATCGACTTGTTTATGTTTATTATTACTAAATTCACGAATATCCGATACGGATAATGTTACAGCTTCTTTTTCTTGAGCTTTTTTCAAAATAGATGAACCGAAAACACCTGTAAACATCTCTGGGAATAAACTTAAAACATGTATATTCATCATAAAAGCCCTTCCATAACGTGAATCGTAATCTTTTTCTCATCTACATCTATTTCTTTTACAATATCCTCAATGTACGGAATATAATGTTTTTTCCCGTTTGGTGCTTTAATCTCCCATACATCATTGGCACCAGTTTGTAAAATATCTGAAACCGTTCCGATTTTTTCTCCCTCTTCAGAGAACACTTCACAGTCCATGATTTCAAAGTAGTAATATTCATTTTCCTCTAATTCGTCATCCGCAAGTTGATCTTTCGTTACTTTTAGAAGACCTTCTTTAAATGGCTCTACAAGATTAATGTTATCGTAACCTTTAAACATTAATAATATAAAGTTTTTATGGCGACGAGAGCTTTCTACCGTAACCCACGTTGGTTTATTTTCATCTTTTTTGAATACCGCCAGTTTACTCCCTGGGGCAAACCGAACTTCTTCAAAATCTGTAGAAGAAAGAACCCGAACTTCACCACGAATTCCATGTGTATTCACGATTCTACCTACATTAAACCATTCCATAGTCATTATTCCACCCTTCAATCCGTTCTACTTCAGAATAACTGTCCCCTAATCCGCTCACATTTCTTACTTAAAGGGAACTGCCAAAACTGAAGTATTTACATGTAGTCGATTATTTTTCTATATTTATATCCTTCACTCTATCGACTTTATCATACTAAAAAGAGTAATAAAAAAGAAGGGATAGCCTAGGCTCCCTCCTATTTTATGTCCAGCTTTGGTGGTTAGCTGTTACGGTCACTTCAGTATGAACTAACCTATGCGAGTCGCATGCTAGAATCAAATCTTCAAGCACCTTCATAGCTCATCAAGCCACCTTCGCTTTTCTTTTAATCCAATATATCGACGTAAGTCTTTTTCTTATGGTGACTGCCTGCAGCTGAATAAACAATTGTACGAATTGCCTTTGCAACACGACCTTGCTTGCCTATGACTTTCCCTCTGTCTTGTGGATGGACAAAAAGTTTATAAACAATTCGACTCGAATTCTCATCCGTCTCAATACGAACTTCCTCCGGATAATCGACTAACGGTTTTACGATTGTTTCAATCAGCTTCTGCATGACGCCACCTCCGATTATTTACTGAATTTTTGGTTGTGGAATTTTTCCATAATACCTTGTTCTGAGAACAGGTTACGTACAGTATCAGATGGTTTTGCTCCATTAGCTAACCATTTAAGAGCTTTCTCTTCATCGATGTTTAATGTAGCTGGTGAAGTAAGTGGGTTGTAAGTACCAACTGTTTCAATTTGACGTCCGTCACGTGGTGAACGAGAGTCAGCTACTACGATACGATAGAAAGGAGATTTTTTAGCTCCCATACGTTTTAAACGAATTTTAACTGCCATTTTTTCTTGCACCTCCGAATAAGTTTCACACAAGATAGTATATTATCAATGTTTCTGTAGTTTGTAAAGTGTTTTTTCTTAACAGTAAAAAAAACCTTCAACTTTTTACTTAAATAATGAATCTAAACCAGGTAATTTCATCTTTTTCTTCCCTTTTCCTTGGGACATTCCTGTCATTTGTTTCATCATTTTTTTCATATCTTCAAATTGCTTCAGTAAACGGTTCACTTCTTGAATCGAAGTACCTGACCCTTGCGCAATCCGTTTTTTACGGCTTGCATTGATAATATCAGGATGTTTTTTCTCTGCAGATGTCATGGAATAAATGATTGCTTCAATTCGTCCCATTTGTTTTTCATCTACTTTAACGTTATCAAGACCTTTAATTTTATTGGCACCTGGTAACATTTTCAAAATTTCATCAAGGGGCCCCATTTTTTTCACTGCTTGAAGCTGCTCAACAAAGTCATCAAAGGTAAAGCTTTGGTTCATGAATTTCTCTTCCAATTCCTTCGCCTTTTCCATATCAACATTTGCTTGTGCTTTTTCAATTAATGAAAGAACGTCACCCATCCCTAATATACGAGAAGCCATTCGTTCTGGATGGAATGGTTCAAGGGCATCCATTTTTTCACCCATACCGACGAATTTAATCGGTTTTTCTGTTACAGCACGAATAGATAGCGCAGCACCACCGCGCGTATCACCATCAAGCTTCGTTAAAACAACGCCTGTAATTCCAATTGTTTCGTTAAAACTTTGGGCTACGTTAACGGCGTCTTGCCCAGTCATCGCATCAACAACTAAAAATACTTCATCAGGCTCTTTTAACGCTTTAATATTTTTCAATTCATCCATTAGTTCTTCATCAATATGCAAACGACCGGCCGTATCGATAATGACAACATCATGGTGTTCCTCTTTTGCTTGCTCTATCGCTTGGCGTGCAATCTCCACAGGGGAAACTTGATCGCCCAAGGCAAATACAGGAATGGAAAGTTGCTTCCCTAATGTTTGAAGTTGTTGTATGGCAGCTGGTCGATAAATATCCGCAGCTACTAATAAAGGTTTACGATTATATTTTTTTCGTAATACGTTCGCTAATTTACCAGTAGTTGTCGTTTTACCGGCACCTTGTAAACCGACCATCATAATAACTGTCGGTGGTTTTGTATTAAATTTAATTGGGCTTTGTTCGCCACCCATTAATGATGTTAACTCATCTTGAACGATTTTAATTACTTGTTGACCTGGCGTTAAGCTTTTCATCACTTCAGTGCCAACTGCACGTTCACTTACTTTTTTAACAAACTCTTTAACAACCTTTAAGTTAACGTCTGCCTCGATCAATGCAAGTCGAACTTCTCGCATCATCGCTTTAACGTCTTGTTCGGTAACGAGACCTTTACCTTTAATCTTTTGGATTGTTCCTTGGAGTCGTTCTGCTAACCCTTCAAATGCCATGTTTAGTTTAGCCTCCTAATCCGTTTCTTTTAGTTGATTAATTAATGTAAGACGATCTTCAACCGTTTTCGTTTCGTCTTTTATTGCAATTGTTAATTGCTCTAAGATTTGCTGACGTTCACCAAATTTTTCAAATAATCTTAGTTTATCTTCATATTCCTCAAGCATCGCCTCTGTACGACGGATATTATCATATACAGCTTGACGGGAAACTTTATAGCTTTCAGCAATTTCACCTAACGAAAGATCATCTAAATAATAAAGTTCCATATAACTTCTTTGTTTATCTGTTAATAATGCTTGATAAAAGTCGAAGAGAAAGTTCATGCGTGTTGTTTTTTCAATAAGCATCAAAATATCTCTCCAATCATAATTTGTCTACTGTATCATATATGTTTTCAAATATACTGTCAAGGAAATTTCCTTGTCCAAAAAGGTTTTCTATGTAGAATTTATTCGCTAGTTTTCTAACGGTAGATGTTGGCGAATACTCGCTTTACGACCATGGAATACAAAATAAACAACGATAGAAAGTAAAATCCAAATTACCGTCAAACTATACACCGAACGATAACTCATTTGCCCTAATAATAACCCATAAATATATGGCCCTACTCCAATTGCCAAATCCATAAAGATGAAAAAGGTTGAAGTTGCCGTCGCTTTCCGGTGTGAATCAGCTTCCTTAATAGCAATAGCTAAATAATTGGATTGAACTGTCCCGTAACCAATTCCGATGAAGACACTAGATAGCAAAATCATCCAACTACTATTTGCTTGACTGAGGACAAAAAAACCGACTACTAATATCGTAAGCATTGGATACGTTAATTTATTTTCCCCTAAACGGTCAAATAACCGTCCAGTAATTGGTCTTGTCAAAACTAATGCAATCGCGTACACAACAAAAAAATATGTTCCTACTGATGCATAACCAATATCGGCTGTATAAAGGGATAAAAAAGAAAGTAAACTCGAGTAACCAAGTGCTAACGTAAAAATACAAAGGGCAATCGGTAATGCTTTTTTCTCAAATACATCATTCCATGTAAAGGTTAATGATACCTTTTGATCCCCTTTTTGTTGTATTGGCGTAGCAACGGTTAAAAATATACCGATTAAATTACAAAAGGCTACTATAACTAAAATCCATATCAACATTTCAAAAGTAGCCGTTCTCATAATGATTATCCCGATAAAAGGTCCAATCGCCATCGCAATGTTCATTGCGGTTGCATAATAGCCCGTTCCTTCTCCACGACGTTCATCCGGCACTACATCGGCCATAATCGCGCCAGCTGCTGTCATTAAAAAGCCAAAGGTAAACCCATGCATTGCTCGAATGATCATGAGGAGGGAAAAGGATGAGGCGAATTGGTGGGCTAAAACCGCTATAAAGAAAAAGATTGCCGAAATAACAAGAATTTTTTTACTCCCAACTACTTCTACGATTTTCCCTGCAAATAAACGTGCAATGAGCGCCGTCAAAACATAAATCCCAACGGCTAATCCCGCTGCTCCTTGACTCATTCCAAAATTGGTAGTCACATGTAGAGTAACAGTAGCTAACAAGCTATAAAACACAATATGTGTAAAAAAATTAATACCCCATATCATAACGAAATTTTTCGTCCATAATTTTGGACGCTTCATATTGTAATCCCCCTTACGTTTCACCCAACATTATACTAAATCTTCTGTCAACAATCAGCATTACTTAAAACAAAATATTTCGGGTAAATATAAAAAGTGTAGATAAAGCAATACAACACTTTATCTACACTCAAGGTAAATTCATTTTTTAATCGTCAATTTTCTCTAATTCTTTTTCTAAACCTTCAGCAAATAACCCGTAAACATAACGTTCTGCATCAAATGGTTGAAGATCATCCATTTTTTCCCCTAGACCAACAAATTTAACTGGGATATGAAGTTTGTTACGAATCGCTAGTACGATACCACCCTTAGCTGTCCCGTCTAGTTTCGTTAATACAATACCCGTTACATTCGTCGCTTCTTTAAATGTTTGGGCTTGAACAAGGGCATTTTGTCCAGTTGTTGCATCAAGGGCTAATAACACTTCATGAGGTGCATTCGGAATTTCTCGGGAAATAACACGATGTACTTTTTCCAGCTCTTTCATTAAATTAACTTTGTTTTGTAAACGTCCCGCTGTATCACAAATTAATACATCCGCTCCACGTTTTCTAGCAGCCCCAATTGCATCATAAATAACTGCAGCTGGATCAGACCCTTCTGATTGTTTAATTACTTCACAACCAACTCGATCTCCCCAAACTTGAAGCTGATCAATAGCACCTGCACGGAATGTATCTCCTGCAGCAAGAATAACCGACTTCCCTTGGGACTTTAAACGATGGGCTAATTTACCAATCGTTGTTGTTTTACCAACACCGTTTACCCCTACAAATAAAATAACGGTTAATTCGCCATCCGGTTGTAAATTTAATTCTGCGATATCTTCCTCTCCTGCTTCGTAAATTTCAACAAGCTTCTCAGAAATAATCGCTTGAATACCTTCTGTATCTTTTATGTTTTTACGTTGTACTTCGAAACGTAATTTATCCATTAATTCCATTACTGTATCGAAGCCAACATCTGCTTGAAGTAATACTTCTTCTAATTCCTCGAAGAAGTCTTCATCTACTTTTCGGTAACGGGCAACTAAATCGTTTACTTTAGATGTAAAAGTATCACGAGTTTTAGAAAGTCCCTGTTTAAATTTTTGTGTAATAGACCATGCTGAAGGTTTTTTCTCAACTACTTCCGCTACAGGCTCGAGTTCATTTTCACGATTCGTATCAGATTGAGCTTTGTTTTCAGCCTCTTCAATTTCCTCGATTACTTCATCTACTATTTCTTCAACCGATTTTATTTGTTCACCCTCTTCAATTAACAGGGATGAATCATCGGATTTAACTTCTACCTCGGAATTTTCCAACTCTTGTTGAACTTTTTCTTCTTCGGTATTTCCAATAAGTTTTTCCTTCAATCGTTTAAAAAAGCTCATTTTCTTCCGCTCCTTTGTCCTACAATACAGCTTCCTCTTCAAGTTTTACTGAAACAAGTTTTGATACACCGGACTCTTGCATCGTAATACCATACAATACATCTGCCCCTTCCATCGTCCCTTTCCGATGGGTTATGACGATAAATTGTGTATCACTACTTAATTTTCGTAAATATTCACTATAACGTTGTACATTTGCCTCATCCAGCGCTGCCTCAACCTCATCGAGGATAACAAATGGAACTGGACGAGTGTTTAAAATAGCGAACAATAACGCAATCGCCGTTAACGCCCTTTCCCCACCGGATAAAAGACTTAAATTTTGAAGTTTTTTCCCTGGTGGTTGTGCAACGATTTCGATTCCAGTTTCAAGTAAATTTTCAGGATCCAATAATACTAGATCTGCTTGTCCACCACCAAAAAGTTCTCGGAATACGTGTCTAAATTGAGTTTGAATCATTGTGAACGACTCTCTAAAACGAATAGACATTTCCTCATCCATTTCTCGAATCGCTTCATGCAATGTCTCTTGAGCTTCTAATAAATCATTACGTTGTTCTGATAAAAACGTATGACGTTCTAAAACTCTTTCATATTCTTCGATGGCTGTTAAATTTACCGGACCTAATTCTTCGATTGATTGCTTTAACAATTTTACTTTTCGACGTACTTGATCAACGTTTTCAAGTTCAATTGCATGTTGCTGAGCTTCTTCAAAATCAAGCTCATACTGTTCTTCCAACAATGTATGTAAACGATTGATTTCAAATTCTACTCTACTTCGTTTTACTTCAACTGCTCGTAAACTTTCTAAGTAACCTTTATGAAGTCTTTGCAGCTCTTTTAGTTGTTCTTCTAGTCGAGATAAAGTTTGTTGATGCCCTAAACGTAATCCACGATTTTTTTGGATTTCTTTTGTTAACAAATCCTTTTTAATCGACCATTGTTGAACAGTTGCTTCTATTTCCTCTTCAGAAGGACCGTTTACCTCGTCGTTTTGAATCCATTGAATTTCTTGCGTAATGGAAGTTACTTGTTCCTTCGCTTTAGAACGTTGCAGGGCGAGTTCAGCAGTCGCAATTTGAAGCTGACTTAACTGTTCTTGAACAACGGCAAGTTCAGAACGTTTTTGGGCCGACGTTTCTCGAAGAACATCCTTTTCTGTTTCCACTTGAGATTTTAACTGGGTAAGTTGATCAACGGTTTGATTCACTTCCTCCAGTTCCGTTTTCAGCTGTTCAAGCCGCTCCATCGCCTCTTCTTTTTGTTGTAGAAGTGTCGATTTTCTAGTCGTCATAGAAGTTTGTTCTGAAGAAGCAACATTTACTGTTGCCTTCAATGATCTTTCTTCCACTTCAATTGCGTGTAACTTTGCCTTTTGCTCGATTTCCTCGCTACGTAGGGCATCACCTTCCAGCTTCAATTCTTCTAATTTTTCCCGTAAAACCGTTAACGTCTCTTTTTCAACTGAAACAGATTTTTCTGCTTGCATAATGGAATTTTCCATTTGTTCAAGCTTCACTGTTAATTGATCAAGTTCAGCTTTTCGGGTAAACAATGAAGATTGCTGCTTGGAAGCACCACCAGTTAACGAACCACCAGCATTGACAATATCCCCATCAAGGGTTACAACTCTATATCTAAAGCCACAACTTCTTGCAATTTGACTAGCCCCTTCTAGATTCGAGGCGACAATTACATTTCCAAGTAGATTTTCTACAATGGAGCGATTAGATTCATCGAACTCGACTAGTTCATAAGCAAGACTGACGAAGGATGGATGATCAAGTGCTGATGCATATTGCGTATGCTGAAGTTTACGGGATTTCATTACCGTTTTCGGTAAAAAAGTTGCCCTTCCTGCTCGTTTTGCTTTTAACCAACCGATCGCTTTTTGAGCATGTTGCTCCGTTTCTGTGACGATATGTTGGGATGCTGCTCCTAAAGCTGTTTCAATCGCTTTTGAATATTTTGCGTCAACATGAACTAATTCTGCTACAGCACCTTCAATACCGCTTAGTTCTCCCCGTTCACGGGCTAACAAAATTTCCTTAACCCCTTGGAAGAAACCAGAAAAGTCTGCTTCAAGCTCTGCTAATGTTTCTTTTCTTGCTTTTAACTGTTGCTGATGTTGATAAGCTTGATATAACAATTGTTGCTTTTCTTCAAAGGATGATGAAGTGCTCTTCAATTTTTGTTGCATTACTTCATATTGTTCAAGCTTTTCTTTCAGTTTGTGCTCTAAATTTTGAACGATGGATTGAAGCTCCTGTCTTTGGGCAGTTACTTGTTCTAGTTTTTTAGCCATTTCTGCAGAACGATCATTCATCCGTTCAGCTGTTTCCAGCTGTTGTGTTAATTGCTGTTCAATATGCTTTAATTCATTTTTAACTGTAGCTTCTTCATTCAATAAATCAATGTATTTATCCTTTGATTGTTCAATTTCTTTTTCAATTTCTACTGCAGAAGAATTTAGCGTTAACTCTAATTGCTTAATTTCACTTTTTAGCTTTTGGACTTCCTTTTGCTTTTCAGCAAATTGTAATTTTTTCTCTTCTTCACTTACTGCTAATTCTTTCTCTTCGTTTTTAGCTTGTTGTAATGCTTGTTCCAATTGGGATAGTTGTTTTAATACATTGGATCGCTTTTCCTTTGTGAGGGCTTTCCGACCTTCCCAACGTTCTACCTCTGAGCTAGCTTCCACTAGTTGTTCTTGGGCACTGTCTAAAACTGTATCGATATCTTTTAATTTTCCACGGATATCATCAATCTGCCCTTCGTAATTAGCAATTTCTAAAGCATGTTGTTGTTCCGTCGATTGTAATTGTTTATGTTCTTCATTGATTTGCTCTAAATCTTTCCCATTATTCAATAAATCGTGGACCGTTAAAGCTATGTCGGACTCCCTTAATTCTTCCGTCATCCGTACATAGTCATTGGCAGCAGATGCTTGCATTTGTAATGGTTCAAGACGACCATCTAATTCATGGAGAATATCTAATACCCGATGTAAGTTTTCATCGGTTTCCACTAATTTATGTTCTGCTTTTTTCTTACGAATTTTATATTTTAAAACTCCTGCTGCTTCTTCAAAAATCGTTCTTCGATCATCTGGTCGGCTATTTAATATTTCATCGACTCGTCCTTGAGAAATAATCGAAAATGCTTCTTTCCCAAGTCCCGAATCCATAAACAAGTCCGTAATATCCTTCAGGCGACATTGCTGATTGTTCAGCAAATATTCGCTATCACCTGAACGATACACACGTCTCGTTACACTAATTTCCGAATATGGTGTTGCTACTTGCTCATCTTCATTATTTAATACAAGGGTTACTTCAGCAAAATTGAGTGGTTTCCTTGATTGACTACCTGCAAAGATAACATCTTCCATTTTCGCACCACGTAAACTTTTTGCCGATTGTTCTCCTAATACCCATCGAATGGCATCGGTTACATTACTTTTGCCACTTCCATTCGGACCAACAACCGCTGTAACACCTGGTACGAAATCAATACCAATACGATCAGCAAACGATTTAAAGCCTATTACTTCAAGTCGTTTAAGGAACATACTACTCCTCCTTAAAACTAGACTGATTTAATGCAACCATCGCATTTTGCGCCGCTTGTTGTTCAGCCTCTTTCTTCGATTTCCCACGTCCTATTCCTAGTTCTTTGTCGTTTAATAAAACGCGCGAAACAAAGGTACGGTTATGTGCTGGTCCTTTTTCATCGACAATTTCATAATGCAATACACCATTGTTTGATTGTTGAACCATTTCTTGCAATTGACTTTTGAAATCCATCACATGCGAAAAAGCACCGACTTCTACTTTTGGGAACACGATTCGTTCTAAAAATGCTACAACGATTTCTAACCCTTGATCTAAATAAAGAGCACCAATGAAGGATTCAAAAACATCCGCTAAAAGGGCAGGACGTTCACGACCACCTGTAAGCTCTTCCCCTTTCCCTAAAAGAACATATTTACCGAAATTTAATTCGTTGGCAAAAATAACAAGGGACGGCTCACATACGATCGATGCCCGTAATTTTGTTAACTCTCCCTCACTCATATGGGGATATCGCTCAAAAAGGTATTTAGATACAGAAAGTTCAAGAACAGCGTCTCCTAAAAATTCTAGTCTTTCGTTGTCTGTAAATAATTTGCGACGATGCTCATTCACATAAGATGAATGGATAAATGCTTGATAAAGTAAACTTTTGTTTCGAAAATAAATATTTAATTCCTCTTGTAAATATTCAAATTGATGTCTTACCTTTTCAGGTAATACCCCAACTTTTTGATGATTCCCTTTTTTTCTTATTGTCATGAACAATCTGCCTTCCTAATAGATTCTACCGTTTAGTTTACCTTGTTCAGTGATAGAAATTCAACTTTTCTTTGTATAATCAGTAAACTAATATAAAAAGAGGCACAAATTAACGCTTTACTTAGAATGCGAAATGTGTGCCTCTTTAAATTTTTAGCTTATTTTACTTTCAATGTAACTGATAGCATCGCCAACAGTTCCAATTTTTTCAGCATCATCATCTGAAATTTCCATATCAAACTCATCTTCAAGTTCCATTACTAATTCAACAACGTCTAATGAGTCTGCACCTAAATCCTCACGGAAAGAAGCTTCTAATTTCACTTCGCTTTCGTCAACGCCTAAACGGTCAACGACTACTTTTGTAACACGTTCTAATACTGTAGCCAAGTCGGTCACCTCCCCTCAAATAGTATATTCGAAATAGCTAATTTATCGCAAATGGATAAATTCGATATTTTCGTTATACAAATTTAAAAGTTTATATGAAGTTATTCATACAATCAACAATAAATTGTAAAGAAGTAAACTATTAATTACTTTCGTATTAATAATATTTTACTAACTTCAGTTTTTTATTACATATACATTCCACCGTCAATATGAAGAGTTTGACCTGTCATATAACTTGCATCATTAGAAGCTAAGAATACAACCGCCTTCGCGATGTCTTCTGGTTGTCCTAATTTAGCTAATGGAATTTGATTTAACATTGAGCTTTTAATGTCTTCTGGCAATTCATCAGTCATTTCCGTTGTAATAAAGCCTGGAGCAATGGCGTTTACTAAAATGTTACGGGATGCTAATTCTCTCGCCGTTGTTTTTGTTAACCCGATAACACCAGCTTTTGCAGCAACGTAGTTTGCTTGACCGGCATTACCCATTACACCTACGATGGATGAAATATTAATGATACGACCTGAGCGTTGTTTCATCATTTGACGAGTAACAGCTTTTGTACAAAGGAATACGCCTTTTAAGTTCGTATTCATTACTTCATCCCACTCTTCTTCTTTCATACGCATAAGTAGGTTATCTCTCGTTATACCAGCGTTATTTACTAAAACGTCAATGGAACCAAATTGTTCAATTGCAGCCGACATTAAATTTTGTACAGACTCAGTATCTGAAACATTCGCTTGTACTGCAATAGCTTTTGTACCAAGTTGTTCGATTTCATTTACTACTTCCTGTGCTTTTTGTTCACTTCCACTATAGTTTACAACTACATTCGCACCTTCAGAAGCAAGTTGCAATGCGATTGCACGTCCAATTCCACGGGAAGCACCTGTTACTACTGCCGTTTTTCCTACTAGTTTACCCAATTAGCTCTCCTCCAATAGCTTCCACTACTTCGTTAAAAGAAGCTTCATCATAAACACAATATGTTTTAACTGAGCGATTTATTTTTTTCACTAAACCTGATAATACTTTACCTGGTCCACATTCGATAAAAATAGAAACTCCTTGTTCAATCATATATTTAACGGAATTTTCCCACTGTACCGGAGAATATACTTGTTCAACTAATTCATGTTGGATTGAAGAAACATCTTTCAACTCTTGTGCCCATACATTTCCTACAACAGGGATTTGAGGGTCAGTTAGTTGAACATTTTTTAATTCTTCTCCTAATTTTTCGGAAGCACCGCGCATCAACTCTGAATGGAATGGACCACTTACTACTAATGGAATAGCACGTTTTGCACCAGCTTCTTTTGCTGCTACACAAGCTTTTTCCACCCCATCTTTAGTGCCAGAAATTACAATTTGACCAGGACAATTTAAATTAGCAAGCTGTACTGGATTACCTTCGCTAGTAATTTTGTCGCAAACTTCCTTTAAAGGTTCTGCCGCTAAACCTAAAATCGCCGCCATCGCACCTTGACCAGCAGGAACTGCTTCATTCATATATAGTCCACGTTTATGAACGATTTGAACAGCGTCTTCAAAGGAAATGGCTCCAGAAATCACTAATGATCCATATTCACCTAGAGAGTGACCAGCTGTGTAATCTGGTTGAATACCTGCATCCATTAATTTTTTTGCAACCATCACACCAGTTGTTAATAAAGCTGGTTGTGCGTTATAAGTCAATGTTAATTCCTCTACCGGACCATTTAACATTAATTTGGATAACTCAAATTGTAAAACTTTATCTGCTTGATCGTAATACGCTTTACTCTCTTCACTATTTTGAACAAACTCCTGTCCCATCCCTACTTGTTGAGAGCCTTGTCCTGGAAAAATAAAAGCTATTTTCGTCATGTTAATCCCCTTTTCTAACATCCCTTTTGTTATTACTTTTGGCTTTCCGCAATTGTCTCTTTAATAACTTCCGTAACATGGTGTTCCACCATAATTGAAGCTTGACGAATAGCGCTATAGATTGCCCTTGCATCGGAAGAACCGTGGGCTTTAATGACTGGTGCTTGTAACCCAAAGAGCGCTGCGCCGCCATACTCTGAATAATCTAATTTACCTTTTAAGTTTTTCAATTCATTTTTCATGAGCAATGCACTGATTTTCGTTTTTCCTGAAGACATGAATGCTTCTTTTAACATCGTCATCATTGCACCAGCTGTACCTTCGATGGATTTTAAAACCATATTCCCTGTGAAACCATCTGTTACAACGACATCGGCCACATTATTTAATAAATCACGCGCTTCCACATTGCCGATAAAATGAATGTTGGATTCTTTTAATAAAGTGAACGCTTGTTTCGTTAAGTCATTCCCCTTTTTATCTTCTGTTCCGATATTTAATAATCCTACTCGAGGATTGTCGATACCTCTTACTTTTTTTGCATAAACATAGCCCATAATGGCGTATTGTAAAATATTTTCTGGTTTTGCATCGGCGTTTGCACCTAAATCTAGCATTAAAAATCCTTGGCCATCAATTGTCGGTAAAGTTGTCGCTAATGCCGGACGAGCTACCCCTTCAATACGACCGACTTTAAATAAGCCACCTGCCATTAAAGCACCGGTATTGCCTGCCGATAAACAAGCGTCCGCACGTTTCTCAGTGACCGCTTCTAAAATTTTCGCCATAGAAGAATCCTTTTTACGACGTACAGCCCGAGCTGGGTCATCATCTCCTTCGACAACTTCTTCACAGTGGATTACTTGTAAACGCTCATGTTGTTTTAAATACGGTTGCAACTCTTGTTGTTTCCCGTATAGTTGAATTTCAATATTTGGAAAGTCTTCTAATGCTAACAATACACCTTCAACGATTGACTTCGGTGCATGATCGCCACCCATACCATCAATTGCTATTTTCATTTTGGTCACCTAAACCTTTCGTGCGATACATCTCAAATTCACCTTTAAAAACAGTTTCATTATTTACAGTTGATACAACATCTATATATGTACGATTTTTTTGATCGTCTTGGCCGCGTACTGTTGCTTTCGTTATCACACGGTCACCTGCTTTCACAGGTTTTACAAAGATGACATTTGATTTTACAGTCAATGCCAGTTCATCATTAATTACCGCAACCGCTAACGAGTTTGCTTGTGCAAATAAATGATGTCCCCTCGCAATGCCATTACGTTGGAAAACATGCTCCTCTTTCACATCAAAAATAGATAGGGCACGTTGATCTAATTCAATATCAATAATTTCTCCAATTACTTCATCAATTGGTAGAGCCTTTACTTCGTTCTCATAATTTTTAGCAGCTACGTCTTTTATACGTTCACGCAATTCAGGAATAGAAAGTTCCATCCTATCTAGACGTATGGTTTGAACGCTGACTCCAAACTCGGAAGCTAACTGTTCATCGGTGACGAATGGGTTCTGTTCAATTGTTTCCGTTAGTAGTCGTTGACGTTCTTTTTTTGTTCGCTTCAATCCCTCGTCACCTACTTCTAATTTTTTTAGCACTTGGTACTAATACCAGTATACATTTCAAAAAAAAAGAACGCAACAAAAAATGTTACGTTCATAAAAAAGCATTTATTTAGTCAATTCGTTCTCCCGTTAAAACTCCGGATTCCTCTAACATTTCTCGCAAATAACGATATTCCGCATCTTGCCAAAACTGCTCATCATAAATAAGCTTTGCAGCATCCTGTCTTGCTACTTCTAACGTTCGATAATCATGGACTAAATCAGCCATTTTAAAATCTGGCAACCCACTCTGTTTCTTTCCAAAGAAATCTCCTGGTCCCCGCAATTCCAAGTCCTTTTCAGCAAGTTTAAAACCATCGTTTGTTTGGGTCATGGACAACATTCGCTCTTTCCCTTCATCTGTTTTCGGGTCTGCGAGCAAAATACAATAGGACTGATGCTGGCCACGCCCAACCCGGCCACGTAATTGATGAAGCTGAGACAATCCAAATCGATCGGCATCATAAATAGCCATAAAAGTAGCGTTTGGAACATTTACCCCTACTTCCACGACGGTTGTAGAAACAAGTACATCGATCTTACCTTCTGTAAATGCTCGCATCACTTCATCCTTTTCTTCTGAAAGAAGTCTGCCGTGCATTAAACCTACATTATAGCGACCATTAAAAATCGTTGCCAATTGTTCATATACTTCCACTGCATTTTGAACGTCCAATTTCTCCGATTCTTCAATAAGGGGACAGATTACATAGGCTTGTCTTCCCTGTCGTATTTCTAATTCCATTTTTGAAATGACAGCATTTAATTGTTCTTTCTTCAACCAATGGGTCTCGATTTCTTTACGTCCAGCTGGTAATTCATCGATTATCGAAACGTCCATTTCACCGAATGCAGTAATTGCTAACGTTCTTGGGATTGGAGTTGCAGTCATAAAAAGTACGTCGGGATTCATCCCTTTGTCTCTAAGAATTCTACGCTGTTCTACTCCGAACCGATGTTGCTCATCGGTAATGACAAATCCAAGATTAGAAAAAATAACATCCGGTTGTATTAACGCATGGGTCCCTATTAAAATATTAATTTCTCCATTTTGTAATTGTTCTAATAAAAGCCGTCTTTCTTTCGTTTTAGTAGAACCTGAAAGCAGTGCAATTTTCACCCCAATCGGTTCAAACAACGATTGTAAAGACTTAGCATGTTGTTCAGCTAAAATTTCTGTAGGTGCCATTAAAGCTCCTTGATAGCCCGCTGTAACGGCAGCATAAAGACAAATGGCAGCAACAATCGTCTTACCAGAACCAACATCCCCTTGTAATAGACGATTCATACGATGGGGCTCTTTTAAATCTTTACAAATTTCATTTACGACTCTTTTTTGAGCATTCGTAAGCTCAAATGGAATCCTTTGTATAAATTGACGCACTTTTTGTAAATCATAGGCAATGGCAATGCCCTTTTCATTTTCTTTCCTTGCCTTACGCAAAGATTGAATACGTAATTGGAAATGCAACAGTTCCTCATATACAAAACGTCTTCTAGCCTGTTTCGCCTGGTTTGCATCTTTCGGGAAATGAACTCCTTCCAAAGCATCTAAAATCGGGAGCAACTGATATTGCTCCAAAAGATGCTTCGGAAGTGTTTCATCCATGTCGCCACCGATTACATCTAACGCTTGTCGCATATATTTACGAAACTTATTTTGGTGAATGGATCCCTTTAAACTGTATACCGGTTCAAAATCTGCATTATCGGTTTTCGGGCCAAATTTGATGGATGTACCATTGATGACCTGTCTTCCTCTATCCCATTTCCCTGATACGGTTACGATTGTACCTGGCGTTAATTTTGTTTTTAAATAATTTTGATTAAAAAAAACAACTTTTACGAGATGTCTTCCTGCTAAAACGGTTACTTGAATTCGTGACTTATTTTTCCCTAAATAAAGGACAGAAGGGACACTTTCTACCCTTGCTTCAATGGTTACTTTCTCATTGTGAGGTGTTGTAGCCAAATCCTTCAAACGATAATCTTCATGTCGATATGGAAATGTCCAAATTAAATCTTCTATCGTATAAATTCCCATATCACCGAGGTGATCAGCCGTTTCTTTCCCAATTCCTTTTAAAGCTATAACCGGATCAGTAATACTAGTCAACTTTTACCGCGCTCCCAAAGATTTTCGCAGCAAGAGCCTGACCAGTAGGCGTTGCAGCTAAACCACCACGGGCTGTTTCTTTTAAGCTCGGGTGCATCGTTTGACCGATTCTAAACATCGCTCCAATTACTTCATCACAAGGAATCCGACTTGTTATCCCAGCAAGTGCCATATCAGCGGCAACCATTGCGTTGGCAGCACCCATCGCATTACGTTTTACACACGGCACTTCAACGAGTCCTGCAACGGGGTCACAAACTAATCCAAGCATGTTTTTCAACGTAATAGCAAAGGCTTCTGCACTTTGAGCTGGTGTTCCACCCGCCATTTCTACAATAGCAGCAGCTGCCATCCCTGCAGCAGAACCGACTTCAGCTTGGCAGCCTCCAGCTGCACCAGAAATAAAAGCGTTGTTCGCTACAACAAATCCAAAAGCACCAGAAGTAAATAAAAAGCGAATCATTTGCTCTCTGCTAGGATTCAATTTATTTTTCACGGCAAATAGAGTTCCCGGAACAACTCCAGCTGATCCCGCAGTTGGTGTTGCACAAATTGTTCCCATAGCAGCATTGACTTCATTTGTGGCAACCGCTTTACTTACTGCATCTAACAGTAAGTCTCCAGATAAACTTTTACCTGATGATATATATTTTTGTAGTAATACAGCATCTCCACCTGTTAAACCAGATACGGATTGAACACCATTTAACCCCCGTTCAACCGCCTGCTCCATTACAACTAAGTTTTTATCCATTTGTTCAAAAATGGCTTCCCTTGAACGTCCACTCATGTTCATTTCTTGTTCAATCATAATATCAGAGATGAGCTTATTTTCTTTATCCGCAAGTTCAACCAATTCTCGTACGTTTCGAAATAATACGTCCATCTAGCTCACTCCTAATTGTTAATTTTAGATACTTTCGTAATGTTTGGTATCATTGAAATTTGTTGTATGATGCGATCATCAACATTTTGGTCCACTTCGATGACCATTAATGCGGTTAAACCACGCTCAATTCGCGATACTTCCATATGACCGATGTTGACATGATGCATTGCCAAACAATTGGCAACGTTTGCAATACAACCGGCACGGTCGTCATGAACAACTAGTAAAGCCGGCATACCCCCCGTTAAACGTAGCTTAAATCCATTTACTTCACTGATTTCAATTTTTCCGCCACCGATAGAAATTCCTTCAACCGACAACTCATCTATTTCATCCCCTAAAACAATGCGTGCCGTATTCGGATGCTCCTTATTAGCCGTCTCTGGAATAATTTCAAATTCTAACCCCGCTTCTTTTGCAAGCTCAAAGGACGTTTTAATACGTTCATCAAAAGTATCAAAATCCAGCAATCCACCTACAATCGCTACGTCCGTTCCATGTCCTTTATACGTCTCTGCAAAAGAGCCATATAGATGAATTTTTGCCCATTTAGGTTTTCGACCAAATAAATCTCTCGCCACTCGTCCGATGCGTGCTGCACCAGCCGTATGAGAAGATGAAGGGCCAATCATAACCGGTCCTATGATGTCAAATACAGATGTGAATTTCAACCTATCTCCCCCTTAAACGATTATTCTATTCCAGATTCATAGAAAATCATTTCGATAATGTCTTTTAATTTAAGCCTAGTTTATCATGAACATTCTATGACATTCAAAATAAATAGTTTTCTAAAAATTTGTACACCCACGGTTGTCTTTATAAAAAATATAGCCTTCCCTATAATTTATGAGAAGGCTATCAAGATGGATTATTCGATTGATAAAATAAACGGATATAAGGATTGTTTTCCCTCTACAATTTCTACTTCAGCATCTGGATAATGACTTTCGATAAAGCTTGAAAGTTCATTCGCTTGCTCTGCTGTTGCATCTTCTCCGTATAAAATAGTAATAATTTCTGAATCTTCATCAACTAATTCAGAAACGACCTTTTTTGCTGCCTCTAACATTTTAGGCGTTGATAAAATGATTTTTCCTTCTGCTAAAGCCATATAATCATCTTTGCGAATTTCGACACCATCAATGGAAGTATCACGTACCGCAAAAGTTACCTGGCCAGTCTTCACATGGGAAAACGCCTCAGTCATTCCTTCTTTATTATCTTCTACGGAAGCTTCAGGATTGAAGGCTAAAATAGCAGCCATTCCTTGAGGAATTGTTTTCGTCGGTACGACTGCAGCTTCTATATCTAATAATTCTACAGCCTGCTCAGCAGCCATTAAAATATTTTTGTTATTCGGTAAAATTAATACACGTTCAGCTTCAATTTCTTTCACCGCTTTAACAATATCTTCTGTAGAAGGGTTCATCGTTTGTCCACCTTCTATAACATAAGAAGCGCCGATGCTGCGTAAAAGATTCGCTATTCCTTCACCCATGGCAATCGTTACAACCGCATATGGATGTTTTTCTTTTTTCTTTGCTGGAACCACTGCTGAATCGGAATGGTCATTGACAATAGCAGAATGTTGCTCTCGCATGTTATCTACTTTAATTTTAATTAAGCTACCATATTTTTGACCTGCAGAAAGTACAGCTCCCGGTGTTTCAGAGTGAATATGTACCTTTGCAATTTCGTCATCGGAAACAACTAGTAAAGAATCTCCCATGACATTTAACTCTTCACGGAACTTCATTTCATCAAACGGCTCTTTATCTTTTTCTAATCGAACCATAATTTCAGTACAATAGCCAAAAACAATCTCTTCCGTACTCATAAAATCTTGTGCCCGGTGATGTTCAGCACTAATTAAATCATCAAGGGATGCATCGTTACGTTCTGGAAGCGCTTCACCTTTTAGAGATGCAAGAAAGCCTTCATAAACGAAAAGTAAACCTTGTCCACCACTATCTACTACACCAACTTCTTTTAAAACCGGCAGTAAGTCAGGGGTACGATCCAATGATTTTTTCCCTTCAGCAACTAATGCTTCCACCACTTTAATAATATCAGTTTCCGTTTCTGCAACTTCTACTGCTTTTGCAGCAGCTTCACGGGCAACGGTTAAAATTGTACCTTCTACAGGTTTCATTACAGCTTTATAGGCCGTATCAACACCCGCTTGAAACGCATTTGCTAAGCGATAGGCATCAATTTCTTCTTCTTTTTCTATCGCTTTTCCGAATCCACGGAATAACTGGGACAAAATAACCCCCGAATTTCCTCGGGCTCCCATTAATAATCCTTTTGATAAGCTCTGGGCAGTTTTCCCAATATGTTTTTGTGCATTTACTTCTGTTTCTTTAGCACCAGATGTCATGGACAAATTCATATTCGTACCAGTATCTCCATCGGGAACTGGAAAAACATTTAAAGAGTCAACATAACTTGCATTTTGTGATAGGTGATGGGCACCCATCTGCACCATTTCGGCAAATTTGATTCCGTCTAGTGACTTCATCCGATTTAAATCCTCCTCTTACACATTCATAACACGAACGCCTTGAACAAAAATGTTAACTGATTTAACGCTCATACCTAATGTTTTATTTACTGTGTATTTTACTTTTGATTGAACTTGATAGGCTACTTCAGAAATTTTCGTTCCATAACTAACTATAATATACATGTCAATATGAAGGTCTTGTCCTTCTTGACGAATAATAACGCCTTTAGTAAAGTTTTCTTTTCGTAAAATATCTGTTAAACCATCTCGAATTTGGTGTTTTGATGCCATACCAACAATACCGTAGCATTCAATTGCAGCTCCACCAGCTATTTGTGCAATTACATCATTTGAAATATCAATTTGTCCGAAATCATTATTAATTTCTACTGACATAAATTTGCCCCCTTGGCTCTTTTTGACTAATCTATATTGTACTACACAAAAATTCATTATAAAAGAAAACGTTAGCATCCGTCTACTTAATTACTGGAATCCGTCGATTTCCCTTCTATTCCAATATGCTTTATGTATACTATGATAGTGCTTTTATATAGCATTTCCATTTTCTCCGACTTTTTTCTAACTGTAAATGATTTTTTCTTGAAAGGTTATGTGAAATAGGTTGCAACGATTTGTTGTCTATGTTAAATTATTATAGTATGTGAAATAAAGAACTGAAAAACAATCTTTCAGATTCATCTGTAAGGAGGGAATATACATGCCTAAACAATGTGTAGTAACTGGTCGTAAAACTCGTTCAGGCAACAACCGTTCACACGCTATGAACGCTAACAAACGTACTTGGGGTGCAAACTTACAAAAAGTTCGTATTCTAGTGAATGGTAAACCAAAACGTGTATGGGTATCTGCTCGTGCTCTTAAATCTGGTAAAGTTGAACGCGTATAATCAACTTCCATCATTGAAAACATCGGTTTTTACAAATTATGTAAAAGTCGATGTTTTTTTATGTACTAGAAAAAACTATATTAAAAAAGAACTGCCCTATCAATTTTAGAGGACAGTTCCTTCTTTTTTACTGAAAGTATTCCCAAATGCATTTGTTTTAATTTATAGGCGTTTTGGAAAATCAAATAAGTAATGAAATAAAAATTATTCCTTTTTCTTCTTCTTCCCGCCGCCTGTAAATAAATTAATGCAACTACGTGTAAGGCTACTAACAATTTTCGGCAATTGAAATGTATAAACTCTCAAACGCTGGCCTCCTTTTTAATCACTGCTTCTTATCATTAAACATATGCCTGATGAAAAAGAGATATACCCAAGCTCAGAAATCAATTCATTACTAGTAAAGCGAGATGTACCAATTTCAATTGTTTCATTTGTAGTCTCGTATTTTACACCACGTAATGTCACATTTTCTACTTCCTTTTCATAAGCAAAAAATGAAATATATCGATACTTTTCATCTCGTAATATAGTATGTTTGCCAGGCAATAGTATGCAAATTTCGTTATGGGAGTTTATAATTTTTATTTTTGTTTTTTGATTTAACATTTGAAAGCGATACATGGAACGAATGGCTGCCTCAAAATGATCTAAACGTCCACCTGTTACACCCGTTAAATAGATTTCTGACGGGTCGTATTTCATTGCCTTTAATAAAGCTAAATCGGTGTCCGTTTCATCTTTCTCAGCTTGAACTTTTTCAACGTTTTCAACGAGTGTAGATACTTTGATCCATTCTTCTTCTGATAACGAATCAAAATCTCCGACAATTTCCTTTGGCATAATTCCTTCTTCAATTAAATAAAGAGACCCTCTGTCAGCACCAATAAATATGACATCTTTTAATTGAAACGGTTTAAAAGAACATAGCTCCTGCTTCGGTCCACTAGAACAAATTACAACAGTTGTCATACTATTGAACAACGGCCTCGCCAGCTAATTTAATCTCTTGCAAAGCCTTCGTGCGATCTTCTTTGTTAAATATTGCTGAACCTGCCACAATCATCGTTGCTCCTGCTTTAGCACAAGGTACAACCGTTTCTGCCGTAATTCCACCATCAACTTCAATTTCAATGTTTAATCCACGTTCTTTAATGATTTTAAATAATGCCTCAATTTTTGGAACGACTGAAGAAATAAACTTTTGACCACCAAATCCAGGATTAACGGTCATAAATAATACAAAATCAATATCCTCCAAAATATGTTGAATCGATTCGATTGGTGTATGAGGATTTAATACAACGCCCGGTTTCACATTAAAGGATCGAATCAATTGAATCGTGCGATGCAAATGTCGACATGCTTCCACATGTATTGAGATATAATCAGCACCAGCTTTCGCAAATTGTTCGATATAACTTTCTGGGTTTTCAATCATTAAATGAACATCAAGAGGTAAGTTCGTAATCGGACGTAAAGCTTCCACAACGATAGGACCCATTGTAATATTCGGAACAAAATGGCCGTCCATTACATCGATATGAATGAGTTCAGCTCCTGCCTTTTCTACTTCTTTTACGTCTTGTCCTAATTTTGCAAAATCGGCTGCAAGAATGGATGGTGCAATTTTAATCATCATTAGTACCTCGGCTTTCGATCAAGTATTTCTTGTAAAAATTGTTGATAATGTTCATAGCGGTAAGAAGGAACTTCTTCCCTTTCTAGCGCTCCCTTTACAGCACATTTCGGCTCTTTTATATGCAAGCAACCTCTAAACTTACATCCTTCACTAAGCCGCTCAAATTCAGGGAAACAAGAAGTTAACTCTTCTTTTTCAATTGTATCAAAATCAAAGGAGCTAAAACCAGGTGTATCAGCTAATAACCCACCACAAACTTCAATTAGCTCTACATGGCGGGTTGTATGTTTTCCTCGACCAAGACTGTGGGAAATATCACTTGTTTGTAACTTTAATTCTGGTAATAACGTATTTAGCAAAGTAGATTTACCAACTCCAGATTGACCGGCTAAAACAGAAGTTTTCCCTTCTAAAACCGGTTGCAATCGTTCAAGTAAAGTTTTGTCATTTTTATAAGTTTCAATGATTTCATATCCAATGGATTTGTAATCATCGATATATTTTGTTAACTTAACCCGTTCTTCTTCATCCAATAAATCCATTTTTGTCAAACAAATAATTGGATTTACACGGAATGATTCCAGTACAACTAAAAATCGATCCAATAATATCGTATTAAAATCTGGTTCTTTTACTGAAAAAACTAAAATTGCTTGATCAACGTTAGCAATAGGGGGGCGTACTAATTCGTTCATTCTCGGATGAATTTTCATTATGTAGCCATCCGATTCCCCTTCTTTTGTATAATCGACAAAGTCGCCGACAAGCGGTGATTCCCCTCGATTTCGGAAAACACCGCGCCCTCGGCATTGAATTAACTCACCGTTTTGGTAAACATAATAATAACCGCTTAACGCTTTACGGATTTGGCCTTCAGCCATTTTTTCACTCCTTATTCTGCCCTATCATAGGGTATTGTCTCTTCTGCAATGTTAGTGGAATCACGTTCAATTCGATAGGCCGCTGTTTCTCCCTCAGCAATTTCTAATTGAATTCGATAATTCGTATCCTCCGTTATCGTGAATTCGTCATAAGGCTCCACCATCGAATGGGTCTTGTCTTCAATGAAAATTCGAACTGATTGTATTTCACCTAATTGAAACGGTTCGTAAGGAATTACAATATCTTTATAATACATTTTTACTTGTTTTTCAGCAGGACCTTTAGAAAGAACGACTTCAATTGTTCCGCCTTCTTCTAAACTTGAATTCGCCTTTGGATTTTGGGAAATTACTTCACCAGCGGGAACCGTATCAGAGTTTTCTTCACTATCTATTTCAACATTAAAGCCTGAGCTTTTTTCATACTCTTCTAATTCCGCCTCATCATACCCTGTTAAGTCTGAAACAGTTACTTCATTTTTTCCTTGACTTACTTTTAAAATAATTGTCGTTTCACTCGGAACAACCTCTTCTCCAGCAGAAGGCTGTTGTTCAACAATTGTACCTTCCGGCTCATCCGAATAGACTTGTTGAATATCAAAATCTTGATAATCGCTATTCTCTAAAATTGAAGTGACTTGATTAATTTGTTTTCCAACATAATCATCCACTTCAATTTTTTCATTACCTAAGCTAACAACTAATTCGATTTCTGTCCCTTCAAGACGGCTTAAACCAGCCTTCGGATTCGTTTTTATTACTAACCCTTCTTCTACTTCATCAGAATGGGCTTCTTTTTGTTCACCTATAGCAAATCCTTCACTTTCAAGTATTTCAATGGCTTCTTCAACTTCCATATTCGATACATCAGGAATTTCTATTTTCTTTGGACTTAACAAATTAAAGGCAAGGACAGAACCTAGAATAATAATGGCAATAATGGCCACAATAATGGCTACCATTTTTCGACGATTCTTTTTCTTATTGTTGTTCTTATTATTTTTCTTATCTTTTTCTTTAACAGGTACTTCTTTTTGAGCTTTTTCCGGCTTTACTCGTTCTGCCTTTTCCGTTTTTTGAGAATTCACCTTCGTATTAGCAATGTCGCTAAACGGTAAAGAATCTTTAATAATAGGAATTGCCTTTGTTTCATCATCATCAACGGGTGGTTGGAATTTCTTTTCCGACAAACGTTCTGGAGATAATACTGTTTGTAAGTCCTCTTCCATTTCCTCTACAGAAGAATAACGATGTAGGGGATTTTTAGCTGTTGCCTTCAAAATAACATTTTCCAAACTTTGTGGAATGGATGCGTCCAAAGCTCTTACAGAAGGTGTTTCCGTTTGTAAATGTTTTAATGCGATAGATACTGCCGATTCACCAGAAAACGGTAATTCCCCCGTTAATAACTCATACAACACAATCCCTAACGAATAAATATCCGATTGATTCGTCGCAGTACCACCCCGTGCTTGTTCAGGAGATAAATAATGGACTGTTCCAATAACAGAGTTTGTTTTCGTATAGCTTGTAGCACTTAAAGAAGTTGCGATCCCAAAGTCTGTTACTTTCACATTTCCTTCATTATCCACTAAAATGTTTTGCGGTTTAATATCACGATGAATAATTTGATTTTCATGGGCATGGGCAATGGCAGAAGTTAATTGTTTCATAATTTGAACACTTCTAGCTGGTGATAAAGGCGAAAACTCATTTATGTATTGTTTTAATGTTTTGCCTTTTATATATTCCATGACGATGTAGTGCATATCTTGATCTTCCCCAACATCGTAAATACTAACGATATTTGGATGAGTTAAACTTGTCGCCGATAATGCTTCCCTTTGAAAACGCCGATGAAATTCTTCTTCGTTTGACGCATCATAACGTAAAACTTTAACCGCCACATCACGATTTAAAATCATATCATGAGCCAAATAAACATTCGACATTCCACCGCCGCCGATAAGCTCCAGTATTTTATAACGGTCATTAATTCTTTTTCCCTTTAGCATAGTTACACCTCCTCATCGTTCATTGATAATAAAATGACCGATATATTATCTTCTCCACCTGAATCGTTTGCTAACTGCACTAGTTTTTTTCCTTTATTTTCAATTGAAAGGGGTAAAGTTAGAATAGCAGCCATTTCATCAGTTGAAATTTTATTACTTAAACCGTCTGAACAAATTAATAAATAGGACGGTTGAAATAGGCTTAATTCGTAAAAATCAGGTTCTATCGTCGATTCAGTTCCAAGGGATTTTACGATAAAGTTTTTTTGCGGATGGTTTTCTGCTTCCTCTTCACTAATTTCTCCATTCTCAACTAGTAAATTAACGTAAGAATGATCTCTTGTAACAAGAGATACATTTTCAGAAGTAAAATAATAAACTCTACTATCTCCGATATGGCCAATTAAACATTGATTACCGTCGATTAAAACCGCGATTAATGTTGTCCCCATACCTTGGCAACCTTCAGTAATGAGAGAGTGATTATATATTTTTTCATTGATTGCTTTAATCACTTCCAACATCCATTGTTTTTTTGCTTCAATCGTGTTTAATTGTGTGACATTTACATTAAGAAAGTGGGTTTTCATTTCCTCAATCGCCATTTCACTGGCCACATCACCAGCATTATGTCCACCCATACCATCTGCTAATATCGCAAGTTTAAAGGAATCGGGATGCTCTAAAAAAGCAACCCGATCTTCATTTACCATCCGTTTTCGTCCAATATCACTTTCGACTGTATACTTCACAGTAGTCACCCACCTACTTTATTTCATCTTGGCGTTCTTGCGCTCGTAACTGGCCGCATGCTGCTGCAATATCAGCACCTTGTTCACGACGAATTGTTACGTTAATTCCACGTTTCTTCAAAGTTTTTTCAAAGGCAAATATACTGCTACGTGAAGTTCTTACATAATCACGCTCTGGTACATAGTTAATAGGAATTAAATTAACATGACACTTAATCCCTTTAATTAAATCCGCTAATTCCTCTGCCACTTCAACAGAATCATTTTCACCTGACATTAAACCATATTCAAAACTTACACGACGACCCGTTTTCTTCGTATAATAACGTACCGCTTCTAAAAGTTCATCAAGTTTATAGGCGCGAGCAATAGGCATTAATTTTTGACGTGCTTCTTGGTTTGGTGCGTGTAAAGAAACAGCGAAATTAATTTGTAATTCTTCATCTGCAAATTTGTAAATCTTCGGTACGATTCCTGATGTGGAAACGGTAATATGACGAGCACCGATATTTAATCCTTTATCATTATTGATGACCTTTAAGAAATTCATCATCGCATCATAGTTATCAAACGGTTCCCCAATTCCCATGATAACGATATGGGATACCCGTTCACCTGCTTCATCTAATTCTTTTTGTACTTTTACAACTTGCTCTACAATTTCACCTGCTAATAAATGACGTTTTAAACCACCAAGGGTTGATGCACAAAATGTACAGCCAATACGACAGCCAACTTGCGTTGTTACACAAACAGAATTTCCATAATCATGGCGCATTAATACCGTTTCAATGGAATAACCATCTTGAAGTTGGAATAAAAACTTAATCGTTCCATCTTTCGATTCTTGTTTAATGATGGTTGATAGTGTTGTTAAAGCAAAGTTTTCTTTTAATTTTTCACGAAGGGATTTTGATAGATTCGACATTTCGTCGAAGGTTTTCACTCGTTTATCATATAACCATTCATAAATTTGACCAGCTCGGAAAGGTTTCTCCCCATTCTCTTTCAACCATTCTTGTAACTCATCAATTCTTAACGAATAAATGGATTCCTTTAGTTGAGGTTTTTCTTTTTTCACACGTCGAGCTGGCTTTTGTTCAGCCTCTTCTACTAGGTCTTGAATACGTTCATTAAATTTATTTTGATCCATTTGTGTTAGGATTCTCCTTTTTTATTTCTAACTAATCTTGCTTTTTTCTAAAAGTTGCTACAAAGAAACCATCGCTGCCGAAATCTTGAGGGAATACTTGTAGCATTCCACTTTGACTGCGATCTACAAGTTCCTTCGGTAAATTTTCTATTTCAATCGATTCCATTTCTGGATGGGTCGCTAAAAATGCCGATACAGTGTCTTCATTTTCTTCCTTATTGACTGTACAAGTGCTATAAACTAATCGCCCACCTTTTTTAAGGACTTTCACAGCATTGTTTAATAGTTCAAGCTGAATCGTATGGAGGCGAGACAAGTCTTCTTCCCGTTTTGTATATTTAATGTCCGGTTTACGTCTCATCACACCTAATCCTGAGCAAGGAGCATCAACTAAAACGGCATCAAAGGATTCAGCTTGTAAAAGTTCCGCAGCCTTCCGACCATCGATTGGTGCCGTTTGAATAATATCTAACCCTAAGCGGACACTTGTTTCGTCGATTAAATCTAATTTATGTGGGTGTAAATCTGTTGCTAAAATAGAACCTTCATTGGCCATTAATTCAGCCATATGAGTTGTTTTTCCGCCTGGTGCCGCACACATATCAAGGACACGCCATCCTCGTTTTGGATTTAACGCATTTGCCGGCATCATCGAACTTTCATCTTGAATCGTAATAAAACCATCTTTAAATGCTTTTGTCCTCGATGGTTGACCTGTTAAGAAATGTAAACACTCAGGCATTATTTTACTTTGTTTTGCTGAAACACCTTCTTGTTCCAGCATTAAAAGTACTTCTTGAACCGATGCTTTTGTCATATTCACTCGAACGGTTGGAATTGGTGGAACATTGTTTTCTTGTAACATTTCTGTTGTGCGCTCAAGACCATAAGAATTAATAAATCGCTCGACTAGCCATTTTGGATGACTCGTTTCAATAGCTAATCGATGAATAGGATCCGTAATCCCCTCTGTTGAACGTACACCTTGACGTAAAATCGACCGGAGGATGCCATTTACTAATGAAGCGATTCCTTTATGTCCTCTACGTTTTGCAATTTCCACGGATTCATTCACGACCGCATGATCAGGAACCCTGTCTAAGTACAGCATTTGATATAGGGAAAGGCGAAGAAGCCAATTTACCCAAAGGTCTATTTTCCCGCGGATAAAAGGCTCTAAATAATAATCTAATGTATATTTATGTTGCAAGGTTCCGTAAGTTAATTCGGTTAGAAGGGCTCGATCTTTTGCTTCAATTTTATATTTATTAATCGTTTGATTAAGTAGTAAATTACTGTATGCTTGATCTTTATCAACTGCTAAAAGGATGGCTAATGCGGCATCGCGCACATTACCGTTCCAAATTGGTACTTTCTTTTTTGTCATTCAAATTGGTCCCCTATCACAAGTTTTGACCCCGTTCCGCGCAAGTAATCTTGCGCCGTCATCCGTTTTTTGCCCGCTGGTTGAAGTTCAAAAACAATGATTGTTTTTCCGTCACCACAAGCGACCTCAAAACTATCTTTATTAATTTTCACAACTTTACCTGGCGCATCCTTTGTTAAAGTATCTCCCTCTTTAACTAACCAAATTTTCACATTCTCACCTTGAAAAGTTGTGTAAGCGGTTGGCCATGGCGTTAATCCACGAACTTGATTAAAAACAGTTCTTGCACTATTGGACCAATGAATTCGTTCTTGCTCCCTTGAAATATTATGGGCAAAGGTTACCTTTTCTTCATCTTGTGGAATACGTTCATTTTTCCCTTCAATAATAAGGGGTAACGTAGATTTTAAAAGATCTCTTCCGACAAGGCTTAATTTTTCAAACATAGTACCTGTATTATCAGTATCCTCAATAGCAATCTCAGCCTGAGAAATAATATCCCCCGCATCTAATTTTTCCGCCATGTACATAATCGTTACGCCGGTTTTCTCTTCCCCATCTATAATTGCTTGATGGATTGGTGCTCCACCACGATATTTCGGTAATAAAGAGGCATGAACATTAATACAACCGAAACGAGGTGCATCAAGTAAAGTCTTTGGTAAAATTTGACCAAAGGCAGCAGTTATGACAATATCAGGATTTAACAATAAAATTTGTTCCAATTCTTGAGAACCACGTAATTTTTCTGGTTGGATGACAGGTAAACCTAAACGTAATGCTTCTTCTTTTACAGGAGGAGGTGTTAATACCTTTTTCCGGCCGACCGGGCGATCGGGTTGAGTGACGACTGCTAATACGTCATACCCTTCCTCATGAATCATTCGTAATATAGGTACTGAAAAAGAAGGTGTCCCCATAAATACAACTGAAGTCATTTTTACTCCTCCTCACCATACATTTCTGCTAGCTCTTCCTCCGGTACAACACGAATTAATTTTGAATCAAATAAAACCCCATCTAAATGGTCAATTTCGTGTAAAATGGCACGAGCATCAAAACCGCCAGCTTCCAATTCGTATACTCTTCCTTCACGATCACAAGCTTCAATTTTTACATATGTCGGTCTTTCTACTTCTCCAAAAAGATTTGGAAAGCTTAAACACCCTTCTATATCAACTTCTGACCCAGAAGTTTCTAAAATAGTTGGATTAATCATTTCTAATATATCTCGTTCTCCACCTAATTCAACAATTGCTACACGTAATGGAACATTAATTTGAGGCGCCGCTATTCCAACACCATCATATTCCACCATTGTGTCGTATAGGTCATCAAGAAGTGTAATAATTTCTTCGTTAATTACTGTAACTTCTTTACATTTTTCTGTTAGTACCTTTGCAGGATGTTTTACAACTTCTTTAATTGCCATTATTTTACCTCTTTCTACACTTCTTTAAGCAGCAAGGAAATATTCCTAACCAAAAAATCGTTTAAATCATTGTTGGATCTAAATCAACAGTCAGGATAATTCCCTTTTTAATCCAATCCGAACGGTATAACTTAATAAGTTGTAATAATGTCGGGATTAAATTTGGTTCTATTTTGTATTTTATCAAACATTGATAGCGATATCTATTTTGGAGACGACTGATTCCAGCTGTAGTCGGCCCAATGATGGAAATGTTAAAGGACAGTTTTGAACGTAACCAATCAGCAGCTTTTCCAGCATATTCCGCCGCCATCATGACATCATGATGGGATATTTGAATTAACGCTAAATAGTAATATGGAGGGTATCCAGCTTGATGACGCATATGCATTTCCCGTTCATAAAACGGTTCATACTCCTGGGACTTAGCTAATTCAATAGCATAATGTTCTGGTGTATATGTTTGAATGACTACTTCCCCTGGCTTACTATGTCGTCCAGCTCGTCCACTTACTTGAGTTAATAATTGGAATGTCTTTTCCGCAGCACGGAAATCTGGTAAATGGAGAGATGTATCCGCACTTAACACCCCTACTAATGTAATATTTGGATAATCAAGTCCTTTAGCAATCATTTGAGTGCCTAATAAAATATCCGCTTCCCCGTCACCAAAGGCTTGCAATAGTTGCTCGTGGGACCCCTTAGTTTTCGTCGTATCCACATCCATTCTTAACACTCTAGCTTCAGGAAATAATTTTGCAATCTCTTCTTCCACTTTTTGTGTTCCTGTACCAAAAAATCGGATATGATCACTTTGACATTGGGGGCATGTTTTAGGGACATGAATTTCATAGCCACAATAATGACATTTACATTTTTCATTACTACGATGGTAAGTTAATGAAATGTCACAGTTTTCACATTGGAGAACCGTTCCACAGTCTCTACAAAGAACAAAGGCCGAATAACCTCTACGATTTAAAAATAAAACGATTTGTTCTTTTCTTTCTAATCGAATTCGAATGGATTCTACTAATTGTTGAGAAAACATCGAACGATTTCCCTGTTTCAATTCATCTCGCATATCGACTACTTGAACAGTTGGTAACGACTGTTTTAAAGCACGTTCTTTTAATGTTAATAATGTATAAACCTTTTTCTTTGAGCGGGCAAAGGATTCTAATGATGGTGTGGCACTGCCTAATATAACTGGACATGAGTGGTAATTACTACGCCAAATCGCTACGTCTCTTGCATGATATCGTGGTGAATCTTCTTGTTTGTAAGTGGACTCATGCTCTTCATCTAAAATAATGATACCTACATTTTCAAAAGGAGCAAAAATAGCGGAACGGGCCCCGACAACAACTTTTACTTTCCCTTGATGTACCTTTCTCCACTCATCATATTTTTCACCAACGGATAATCCGCTGTGCATGACCGCAACTAGCTCTCCAAAACGGGAACGGAATCGCTCCGTCATTTGAGGGGTTAAGGAAATTTCCGGAACAAGTACAATCGCTTCTTTTCCTTCTTCTAAACATTTAGCAATCGCTTGTAAATATACTTCCGTTTTCCCACTACCTGTAATACCGTGCAATAAAAAGGTTTCAGGTTGTTTACGGTTCATTGCATCAGTTATTTTATAAAGGGCCGTAGACTGCTCATCTGTTAAATTTAAAAAATCTGTTTTTTTCACATCTTTTGTAAATGGATCACGGTACACTTCTTGTTGAATAAAAGAAGCGGCACCTAATTCAATTACAGCCTGTAACACTTGAGAAGATGTATTTAATTCTTTATAAATAATATCGGGCTCCATTATTTCCCCTACATGATTGAACATCCACTCCACAAGGAGCTTTTGTTTTTTAGCCCGTTTCGAAATGTTGTTAAAGATTTCAGTTAATGTTTCACGTTCTGGACAAATTCGTACTTTTCTTACTTCCTTCACTTTTCCCTTTTGTTGCACGACATTTTCCAAAGAAACCATTTTTTCTTTTAATGCTTTCTTAATGTCCGGAAGTAGATTATTTTTTTCAAATTGTTTCAAATATACCCGTTCAGATTTCTCAAACCATTCTTTTAATGAAGATGGTAAATGTTCAACATCCGTTTGCAATGTAATAACCTTTTCATATTTTGCACGCAAAGCAGAAGGTAGCATAACTTGCAAAGCATCAATTTCGTAACAAATTGTTTCATTTTTTAACCATTTGGCCAACTGTAACATTTCACCCGTTAAAACAGGTTCAATATCAAGTATTTGAGTAATAGGCTTAATCTTTTCAAGAGGAACATCTGTATCGTTTTTTAACGCCACAACAAATCCAAGTACATTTCGTGGTCCAAATGGTACTTTTACTCGACTACCGCACTCCATAATATTTGTCATTTCTGCAGGGACTAAATAATCGAAGGGGCGATCGACAGGATAGGCTGCGACATCTACGATTACCTCCGCAACGGTTATCATCCCTTTTTCGCTTCCCCTTCAAAAAATTCGACCACAATTTGTGTAATTTTTTCTGGTTCTTCTAAACGACCCTTTCCAACATACCCACACGCTAAAAAACCTTCCGACGGTTCGATAAATGAACAACCATCTTCTGCTAATTGAGCAATATTTCGTTTCACAGCTGGATGATCATACATATGTACATTCATGGCTGGAGCAAGCCAAACGGGACAAGTTGCTGCAAGTAAAGTAGTTGTGACCATATCGTCTGCAATACCATTTGCCAATTTTCCGATGACATTAGCCGTTGCTGGCGCTACTAAAATTAAATCAGCCCAATCCGCTAAATCAATATGGGCTATGACCTTTGAATCTTTTTCATCAAATGTATCGTAATAAACGTCGTTTTTAGACATCACTTGAAAACTTAATGGTGTGACAAATTTACGAGCTGACTCTGTCATAATGACTTTCACATTAAAATTTGCCTGTGTTAGTTTACTTACAAGGGCTACCGCTTTATAAACCGCAATGCCACCTGACACACATAATAATATATTTTTTTGCATGACTCACTCATCCTTTCAAATGACAAGCTCCCAAAGAATAATTCTCCGGGAGCTAATAGATCGTCATATCTTCAACTAATTATAAACAAAAAACCATTTAGAACTTCAATGAAAACGACTTAAACAAATAGAAGTTACTTCGTAAACTTTCTGAAATTAAATTTCGTCCTCGTAAATTGTAGAAGCATCTTGTTTCTCTTTCTTTAATAGACCAGCTGCTACTTCTTCTAAAGCTTTCCCTACTGGTTTATGGGAAACGTAGGATTCTAATTGCTCGTCACCTTGTTCTTGCATTTGACGAGCACGTTTTGATGCAAGACTTACTAAAGAATATTTTGAATCGATTTTACTTTTTAAAGCATCAACAGATGGGTACAACATAAAATTATTCTCCTCTCAACATAGACAAATATCTTTTTTCAACACGGTCACGACGACAATGTTCCGCAACAATGATAGCATTTATTTTATCACATGCATTCTGAATTTCATCATTTTCTACAACGTAATCATATAAACTCATCATTTCGAGCTCTTCCCGTGCTGTTTCAATTCTTTTTTTAATAATTTCCTCTGTTTCAGTACCGCGTCCAATTAAACGATTCTGTAACTCGGTAATACTTGGGGGTGCTAAAAATATAAAGAGGGCTTCAGGAGCTTTTTCACGAATTTGTGCCGCTCCTTGAACTTCTATTTCTAAAAATACATCTCGGCCTGCATCCAATGTTTCATTGACATAAGCAAGCGGAGTCCCATAGTAGTTACCAACAAACTCGGCATGTTCTAACAAACCGCCTTCTTCGATAAGCGTTTCAAACTCTTCCCGAGTTTTAAAAAAGTAATCCACACCATCGACTTCACCTTCACGCGGAGCACGAGTTGTCATTGAAATCGAATATTCATAATTTGTGCCGGCCTTTGAAAAAAGTTCTTTACGTACTGTCCCTTTACCGACACCGGATGGGCCCGATAGAACAATTAATAAGCCTCGTTCTTTTCTCATTGTTCTCAACTTCTCCCTTGCTAAACTACTATTACAATTATTTTATGATGTTCCTTATTAGAAACATTAGAAATGACTGGAGTAGTCGAATCGTCTAAACGTTAATTCGACTCCATTCACAAACTTCAATGAGCATGAAAACTCGTTCCTAAAAAAATTCCATATAACAGCATAAACCAATTATTCAATATTTTGTACTTGTTCTCGCATTTTTTCTAAAATTGTTTTTGCTTGAACAACTTCAATTGAAATATCAGCATTTTGATTTTTAGAGCCAATTGTATTAATTTCACGATGCATCTCTTGCATTAAAAAGTCTAGCTTGCGGCCAACTGAATTCGCTTCTTCCAGCGTTCCTTCTAATTGTTTAAAATGACTTTCAAGGCGATCCAATTCTTCTGCAATATCTACTTTTTCTGCGAAAATAGCGACTTCTGCAAGTATACGTTCATCTATACTATCTAAATGAACAACTTCCATAATTCGTTCATTTAATTTCGCTCGATATTTATTTACCGAATCAGTGGATAGAGCACGAATTTGCTGAATATGTTCTTTTAATTGAGTATTATAGCACAATAAAGCGTTTTTTAACTGATTACCTTCTAACTCACGCATTTCAACTAATTTTTCGGCTGCTTCTTTTACAGCATCTTCAATAGCTTCTTTTATTTCTTCTGGCGTCAACTCTTGTTTTTCATACGTCAACGCATTTTCCAAAGAAAGCAGTTCTTGCATAGACCATTTTTCATCAAAGGGGACTACTGAGCTTAATTGCTCCTTTGCCTGTTTATAAGCTTCAATTAATGGCCAATTGATTTGAATAGATAGAGAATCGTTCCCTAAGGATTTCAAATTTACAACGACATCTAATTTTCCCCGCTGTACATATTGGGATAATAGTTTTTTAGTAGCTATTTCAGCTTCTAGCCAGTCCTTAGGAAATTTTGTATAAACTTCTAAAAAACGATGATTTACAGAACGAACTTCAACAGTTAGTTGATAGTTATTCGTAGTTGTGACACCTCTGCCAAAACCAGTCATACTACGCACCAAGGTTCGTCACACCTTTCTTTGCATACTATTTTTAGTATAACACATCCTGAGCCTTAATTTAATGTTAGACGTATGCAAAAAGTAAATGTTGAATGCAACGATAAAGAACTATAGTATAATATGTTATATATTTTTGTCTTTGAACTACATTTTATAATGAAATATCGTTGTAAATGAAGTCTTACTAATTTTTATATGGATTTCTAACCATATAGGATTGATCGAAGATTACGTGAAAGAAGAAAAGAGGAAATAACATGGCTTTTGATGGCTTATTTACAATAGCAATGGCAAATGAATTAAAACAATTAGAAACAGGTCGTATTACGAAAATTCATCAGCCAAACGCCCTTGAAATTATGTTACATATTCGTGCTAAAGGGGAGAATTATAAACTATTATGTTCGATTCACCCGGCCTATGCGCGGGTTCATTTAACAGAACATTCGATTGATAACCCAGCTGAACCACCAATGTTTTGTATGCTTTTAAGAAAACATATTGAAGGCGGTATTATTCATACAATTTCAACCGATTCCTTTGAACGAATTTTAACTTTTAATATCGAAAGTAAAAATGAAATTGGAGATCAAGTTTTTCGCAAGTTGACAGTCGAGATTATGGGGCGTCACAGCAATATTATGTTAATCGATGATGAAAACGATAAAATTATTGATAGTTTAAAACATCTACCACCATCTGTTAATAGTTATCGTACCGTCTTACCCGGTCAACCGTATATTGCCCCTCCAAAACAAAATAAAGTCAATCCAGCTACGATGACCGATGACGAAATACAACAATTTTTCGCAGAAGAAAAAACAGCAAAACACGTTGTTGAGCATTTAAAAGGGTTTTCACCTATTCATGCAAACGAACTTTTATATCGTATAAAACAAAATGATATACTTCCTACTTTTAAAACTTTTTTAGAAGAAATTGTTGCTGGTGCACATCCCACTTATATAGAAGTAGATAAAAAAACTTATTTTTCACCAACAACATTAACCCACTTGAAAGGTCAAAAAACCCAATATGAGTCATTAAGCACCTTATTAGATCGGGTATTTTATGCCCGGGCTGAACGGGATCGGGTAAAGCAGCAGGCTGGAGATTTGGAACGTTGGCTTCAAAACGAACGCAATAAATTAACTTTAAAATTAAAAAAACTTCAAAAAGATTTGGATAATGCTTCGAATCTAGATAAATTTCAACTTTATGGTGAACTCTTAATGGCCCATTTATATCAATTCGAAAAGGGTATGAAAGAAGTAACCGTAACGAACTACTACAGTGAGAACGGGGAGCAAATAACAATACCTTTAAGCGTTAGAAAAACACCAGTTGAAAATGCCCAAAGTTATTACACGAAATATAATAAAGCAAAAAATGCTTTAGTTATGGTAAAAGAACAAATCGAAAAAACGGAAGATGAAATTCAGTACTTTGATATGTTAATGGCACAAGTGCATCAAGCATCCCCTTCGGATATAGAGGAAATTCGCGAAGAATTAGCGGAACAAGGTTACTTAAAAATGCGCAATAGTAAACGGAAGAAAAAGCCGACTAAACCTTCTCCAGAACAATTTGTATCCTCTTCTGGAATCCCCATTTCCGTTGGGAAAAATAATAAACAAAATGATTATTTAACTTTTAAAATAGCAAAAAAGACAGACATTTGGTTGCATACAAAAGATATTCCAGGATCCCATGTCGTTATCCATTCCAATGAACCAGATGACAAAACTTTATTTGAGGCTGCCACTTTAAGTGCTTATTTTAGTAAAGCTCGCGATTCTTCTTCAGTTCCCGTTGACTATACGGAAATTCGGCAAGTGAAAAAACCGAATGGAGCAAAGCCTGGCTTCGTTATTTATTTCGAACAAAAAACCCTTTTTGTAACACCCGACGAAGAGCTCGTACTAAAACTAAAAAAATAACTTTACAAAGATGAAGGCGATTGGTGGAGAATTCAATTTATTCTTACCAATCCCTTTTTGTTTTACCGTAATAACTCCCCTATTTCTTTCTATTTATCTATCTACCATTCCCCAAAATAGAAATGTCGAATTTTGAAAACTAAAAAACTACAAATTTCGATTTAAAAGTAACTATTTTGTAATGTATTCCCAATCTATTATCATATATTATTAAAATTAGAAAAAGTTGACTAAATATTATATTTATTCTATTTTTTCAGACTAATAGAATACTAAGAGGAGTGGATTTATGAAACTTAGAAAAATAGTACTTGTGGCAATTGCTTTCTTTTTGGCATTCAGTACACCACTGTTCGGCGTGAACAGTACGAGCGCAAAAAGTTTAAAAAACTTGCCTACCATTCAACAAGAAAAAAATGAACCAAACATCTCAAAATCTCTAGCAAATCCAAAAAACCCCGACAAAAAAGTTCGAATCGTCGTTGAACTTGACGGGGAGCCTGCTATTGAAAAAGCAACAAAAAAAGGCGTTTTATATAAGCAATTAAAACGGTCAGAAAAAGAATCCATTGAAACTGCCGTTACGGAAGAACAAGAAAGTGTTCAAGATACATTAAAAAAACAAGTGCCTTCCGTCAAATATATTGAAAACTTTTCAGTTGTATTTAATGGATTCTCAGCAGAAGTAGAAGCAAAATATGTTGAAAAAATCGCAGCTACATCTGGTGTTAAAGCTGTCTATGAATCTACTGAATATGAACGACCAGAAGTAAAACCCGATATGATTCATTCGAAGGAATTAGTTCAAGCTCAACGCGCATGGAATGAATACGGTTTTGAAGGTGAAGGTATGGTTGTCGGTATTATTGATACTGGTATCGATCCGAGCCATAAAGACATGGTTTTATCTGATGAAAGTACAGCCGAACTAACTGAAGAAGAAGTAAATGCTCTGCGATCAGATGGATCCATTAAAAATGGTCAATATTATACGACAAAAGTTCCTTTTGGATATAACTATATGGACGGTAATGATGAAATTTTAGATTTAGGTCCAGGTGCATCGATGCATGGTATGCATGTTGGTGGTACAGTTGCAGCCAATGGAGATGAAGAAGACGGTGGTATTAAAGGAGTAGCTCCTGAAGCGCAACTTTTAGCTTTAAAAGTATTCGGAAATGATCCAAACTTTTCATCCACTTATGGTGATATTTATATAAAGGCAATTGATGATGCCATCAAGTTAAATGCCGACGTTTTAAACATGTCACTAGGTTCTCCTGCGGGATATGTAGATGAATCTAGCCCGGAACAACAAGCCGTATCTAGAGCTACAGAAAATGGTATTATCGTTTCGATTTCTTCAGGAAACTCGGATATGTATGGCTCTGGATATTTTTATCCTTATGCTGAAAACCAAGACTACGGTGTGACAGGATCGCCGGGTATATCCTATGACTCAATCAGCGTTGCTTCCGTTGAAAATTCGATGATTACTGCATATAGTTTTTCTTATCAAGTCGATGGAGCGCCATCAGGAGAAGCCCTTTATTTATTAGCAAATGACGCCAACCCAATTGAAACATTTAGCGGACCAGTAGAAGTCATGGATGCTGGTTTCGGAACAGCTGCTGATTTTGAAGGAAAAGATTTCACAGGAAAAGTCGCTTTAATTTCCCGTGGTTCTAATACGTTTGTTGAAAAGGGACTGAATGCTCAAGCTGCAGGTGCAGTAGCAGCCATTATTTACAACAATACTGAAGGTACAATTAATATGGCAACTGACCCTGGTATTACGATTCCATTCATGTCCATTTTAAAAGTGGATGGAGAATCATTAAAAGCTGCTTTAGATAACAATCAAAGTGTGACAGTCTCCTTCGATGGAAACTTTATTGAAACACAAAATCCGAGCGCAGGACAATTAAGTAGTTTTACTTCTTGGGGTCCAACGCCTAACTTAGATTTCAAACCGGAAATTACAGCTCCAGGTGGAAATATCTTCTCAACATTAAATGATGATAAGTATGGATTAATGAGCGGAACTTCTATGGCGGCACCTCATGTAGCGGGTGGTAGTGCCCTTGTTTTAGAAAGGGTAGACCAAGAATTTGATGCAACTGGTGCGGATAGAGTTCAAATAGCGAAGAATTTATTAATGAATACAGCTCTTCCAATGGAAACAACTCCAGGTGAGTATGTTTCACCACGTCGACAAGGGGCTGGATTAATGCAACTTGCAAATGCTCTATCAACGGATGTTATTGTAACAAATTCAGAAACGGGAGAAGCAAAAGTTGCTTTAAAGGAAATTGAAAATGACCAATTTACCTTTACTTTAGTTGCTGAAAACTTCTCAAATGAGGAAAAAACATATAATGTTGAAACACAACTTCAAATCGACATGCCTGTTAATGCCGGCGATGGATTATATGTAACGGTTCCAAACACATATGGTCAATATGTTCTTACGGATGAAGATGCAGATATCAATACTCCAGAATCGGTTACAATTCCTGCAAATGGTACAAAGGAAATTACTGTATCAGTTGACGTTTCCAATTTACCAGAAGAGATTCGTTCCATTTATTCTAACGGCTTCTTTGTTGATGGTTTCGTTCGATTAATTGATCCAAATGAAGAAGTAACAAATAATGTACCATTAACTGTCCCATTCTTTGGATTTAACGGCGGTTGGGATGATGCAAGAATCTTTGATTACTTTGCTTGGGACAATTTAACTTATTGGGGTTATACTGCTTTAGCAGATGAACAAGGTTCCTTCATTACAGGAGCAGGCGAACAATTTGATTCTTCTCGATTTGGTTTCTCTCCAAATGGAGATGGTATTCGTGATCAAGCAATTCCTGTCTTTTCTTTATTCCGTAATGCGAAGCAATTGAAAGTGGAAGTTGTCGATATGAACGGGAAAGTTTTACGTACTTTAAGAACTGCTAACAACTTAACGAAACATTATACATCTGACAACCCATACACTTATAATACGAACTATGGTTGGGATGGGAAAATTAATAATGCAATCGCTAAAGATGGAGACTATATTATTCGTGTAAGTGGGGTTATCGATTATGAAGGAGCACAATGGCAATCCATTGAATTCCCTGTTAAGGTCGATACGGCAGCCCCTAGCGCTAAAGTAACTTTCGATGCTTCAACTAAGACAGTTGTTGTCTCAAATCCTACCGATAATAAAGGTGGAACAGGTGCAGAATACTGGCAAGTATATGTAAATGGAGAAGCTGTTTCAGAAACTCTTCCTCTAACTACATCAACATTTACAATTAGTGGAGAATTAACGAATAAAGATAAAATTTCGGTACAATTAGTAGACGTTGCACGAAATGCTCAAACCTATGACTTCCAACTAAATAGTAATGAAGAAACAACACCTCCTGTTATTTATATTGAAAGTCCAAATTACTTTGATATATTTAACACGAACGAAATCGAAGTGAATGGAACAATTGAAGATGATTCAAAAATCACTTCAGTTACGGTGAACGATGAAGAAGCATCATTCGATGGTGTTCAATTCTCTCATACTTTAAATCTTGAAGATGGTTTCCAAGACATTCGTGTCAAAGCAATTGATGAATTCTCAAATGAAATGCAAATCTCTCGTAAAGTTTTCGTTGATACACAATTCCCAACAATTTCTTTTGGAAAAATTCCTAAAAACACAAAAGAAAGTGTGATTGTAGTTCCAGTTACTTTAAAAGACAATTTTGATGAAGTTCGATTAACGGTAAATGGAGACGAAAAATTCTTACACGAGTTATCAGAACCATACGAAATGAAAGGTTTTGAAGAACAAGTGGAAGTAGAACTTCCATTAGTAAATGGAAATAATGAGTTCATTTTTGAAGTAGAAGATTTAGCAGGAAATGTAACAACGAAAACGATTCAAATTAAAAAGAGTGGGAAACCTGGCAAGGGAAAAAATAAATAAACTTAAAACCGAAAAAGCCTATGATGGTATCATCCATTATAGGCTTTTATCTATAAAAAGTTTTATAAGAGAGTAGCTTACTTTATTGGCTCTAAAATATTTGTTGGGGTACAGATAAAATTCAGAAAAAATAAACACGCAATCTCCTAATTTTGTTAGACTTT
>NZ_JBIQFG010000040.1:0-30663 GCF_045369345.1 Ureibacillus sp. 179-F W5.1 NHS
GTCTAACAAAATTAGGAGATTGCGTGTTTATTTTTTCTGAATTTTATCTGTACCCCAACAAATATTTTAGAGCCTTTTAAAAGAATTAATAAAAAGACTTTAAAGTCATTTTACACGACTTTAAAGTCTTCCCTCATTTCGACATTATTCCCTAGGAAATAAGAACATTAATTCGTAATTTCTTTTTGCATTTCTCTTTGACGTAACTCAATACGTCTAATTTTTCCTGATGACGTCTTCGGTAATTCATCGATAAATTCAATTGCCCTTGGATACTTATAAGGTGCCGTAATCGTCTTTACATGATCCTGTAATTCTTTTACAATTGTTGGGCTATTTTTCAAATTATGATCCCGTAAAACAACAAATGCCTTTACAATATTGCCACGCACTTCATCTGGACTGGCAACAACCGCACATTCTTTCACTGCAGGATGTTTTACGAGGGCGTCCTCCACTTCAAAAGGTCCAATTGTGTAACCAGAAGAAATGATAATATCATCCCCTCGACCTTCGAACCAGAAATAGCCATCCTCATCTTTGTATGCTCGATCCCCAGTTAAGAACCATTCTCCTCGGTATTGCCTTTTTGTTCGTTCTTCTTCATTTAAATAACCTTTAAACAAAGCTGGTGTCGATGAATGAACAGCGATGTCTCCTACCTCACCTGGTTTTGTAGGTTCACCTAATTCATTAATGATTTCAACAATATTACCTGGAGTCGGTTTGCCCATGGATCCTGGTTTTGGCGTCATACCAAGTAAGGTACCCACTAATAATGTATTTTCTGTTTGACCATATCCATCCCGCACTTGAAGGGAAAAGACTTCTAAAAACTTCTTAATTACTTCACTATTTAACGGTTCTCCAGCGGATACAGCACTTTTAATACTGGATAAATTATATTGTTCAAGATGATCAACTTTCGCCATTAAACGATATTCTGTAGGTGTACAACATAAAACGTTTATTTGATAATTTTCAAGTATTTGAAGGTATTCCTTCGGATCGAATTTTCCTAAGTGAACAAAAGCCGTTGCACCGCTTCCTAAAGTCGCTAAAAACGGACTCCAAATCCACTTTTGCCATCCAGGTGCTGCCGTTGCCCAAACAATATCATCTTCTTGAACACCTAACCATTGGGCAGCCGTTGTTCGTAAGTGAGCATAACCCCAAGCATGGGAATGAACAACCCCTTTAGGATTTCCGGTCGTTCCACTTGTATAGGATAAAAATGCAATATCCGTATCTTCTGCTTGAACACCTTCAAAAACGTCAGATAGACTATCTAACTGTTCATTTACCGAAATCCACGGTTCTTTCGGTTCACCGTAAACAAATAATTTTAGTCCATCCAAGTGTTCAACTTCATTAAATTGCTCAATCTCTTTCTCAAAGGCGATAATTGCCTTCGCTTTAGAATGAACAATACGGTAATCAATATCTTTTGCTCGAAGCATTTCAGAACTAGGGATGATCGTTAGTCCAGCTTTTAGCGCTCCGATGTATGTAACATATGCGTCTTCTGAGCGAGGTACCATTACAAGAGCTACGTCACCTTTTTTCAGTCCATTGCTTTTAAACAAATTTGCAACCTTGTTTGCTTTTTTAATTAACTCTTGATAGGAAACTTTCTCAATTTCTCCGTTTTCATGATGAATCATTAATGCCGTTTTTGTACTTGAAGTTGCATATTTCTCAATTTCATCAACGATGTTGTATTTTCTAGGAGCTAATAAATCTTCTCTTTTCATATACATCCCCCTTTGATGTATCTCCCTGATACATTATGCTAATTATAATAATATTCAACTTAAATATCAAAATATTCCTCGAAAGATAGAAATATCCGTATTAATTTCATATAAATAATTATAATTGAAGTTTTTTAAAAAATATTTTTCCCCATAATAAAAGCTAGTAGCATTTCTGCTACTAGCCCTTTTAAATTGTTTAAATATTATTGGCCAGAAGTACCACGTAATTGTGATTCAGCCATTTGTACAAGACGTTTAGTAATTTCTCCTCCGACTGACCCGTTTGCACGAGAAGACGCTTCAGGTCCGAGTTGAACACCAAACTCTTGCGCGATTTCGTATTTCATTTGATCTAATGCTTGTTCTGCACCAGGTACAGCAAGCTTGTTTCTGTTTCCGCTGTTGTTTGAAGCCATGTCTCTCACCTCCTTGTGCATATAGAATGTGCGATATTGTTTTTTTAATACACAAAAGATGAGAGGTAAATTGTTCTTTTTTTTCCGATTGACTGGTTTTTATAATAACCCTTCAAATTTATCTGTTGTTTTCTTTGTTTCAGGGAATTTATAAACTTCACGATTACGTACTGCCCGTTCAATTAATTCATCAAATTCCGTAAAACTTTCATAATAATTTACTTTATCGACTTTCGGTTTTGTTTTAGGATTTGCTGGTGTAAAGATCGTACAGCAATCCTCATAAGGTTGAATCGATGTTTCATATGTTCCGATTTGTTGTGCGATATCGATAATTTCAAGTTTATCAAAGGCAATTAACGGACGTAAAATCGGAGTATTTGTTACATCATTAATTGCTGTTAAACTTTCTAACGTTTGACTCGCTACTTGTCCTAAACTTTCCCCTGTCACAATACCAAGGGCACCAATCTCTTCTCGTACTTTATCGGCAATTCGCATCATTAAACGACGAGTAGATGTCATAATTGTATTACTTGGAACTCTTTCTTTTATTAATACTTGAATTTCTGTAAAAGGAATGACATGTAATCGAATATTTGCGCCAAACTTCGTTAATTCATTTGCTAATACTTTTACTTTTTCTAAAGAATTATCACTTGTATATGGTGGACTAAAGAAGTGAATCGCTTCTAGACGAACACCGCGTTTCATTAATAAGTAGCCAGCAACTGGACTATCAATCCCTCCAGATAGCATGAGTAATGATTTTCCGTTGGAACCGACAGGCATTCCACCTGCACCTTGAATGATTTGTGCCATCATATAAATGGCATCTTTTCGCACTTCAATCCGAAGCTCTACATCTGGATTTTTTACTTGTACTGAAATATTCGGATTGTTTCTTAATACGTGTGCGCCAATTTCTCGTTGAAGTTCATGGGATTCCATTGGGAATGTTTTATCAGAGCGACGAACTTCTACTTTAAATGTAATTTCTTTCTCTTTATATTGCTCCATAATAATAAGGGACAATTTTTTCATTTCATCTAAATCTTTTTCGCATACAGCTACAGGGCTGAAGGATTGAATACCAAATACGGTTGGCAATTTTTTCATCAATACTTCATATTGCTCTTCACTTTCAATTTTTATATGCATACGGTCTCGTTCCGTTACAATATCTAGAGGTGCTATATCGTGAAAGCTATGGCGAATATTTGTACGAAGACGACTAATGAAGTCTTTTTTGTTACGCCCTTTCGTGGATAATTCCCCATAACGGATTAAAATTTCTTTCCAAATCATTAATTATTATCTCCTTTTAATTCATTCATTACCTCTGTAAATGCTTTTTTGAACGCTTCCATATCATCATCTGTATTAAGTAGTCCAAAACTTAATCGGATTACGCCTTTCTTATAATTCGCATTTACTTTTAACGATTCAACGACATGACTAGTTTTCTTTTGTCTTGAGGAACAAGCACTTGAAGTAGATACGATAATTCCTCTACTTTGCAATGCATTGATTAAAATTTCCCCTTTTAAATCTTTCACACTAAATGACAAGATATGAGCTGCTCCGGATTTCGTCGATAGGATATGAATATTTTCACCGAATCCTGTTAAAAATTCATATAAGTCATTAAACCATTTTCGATATTTATTCATGGATTGTTCCATATTTTCTGTCACCATTCGAGCAGCTTTCGCTAAAGCAACCGCTTGAGGAACAGCGACCGTACCACTTCGCAATCCTCTTTCCTGTCCACCACCTAAAAGAAGTGGAATGATATTCATTTTTTTGCGGAAGGCAATGACGCCAGTTCCTTTTAAACCATGAATTTTATGACCGGAGATTGAAACAATATCTGGTCCAGCTTCTCCGTTGAAACGAATTGGTAATTTACCAAAACTTTGGACAGCATCTACATGGAATACCGCTCTACTGTTTTCATGAATGAGTTTAGCCGCTTCTTCAATCGGTTGAATAGCCCCCATTTCATTATTCACATGCATGATACTAACGAATACGGTATCTTTACGCAGCTTTTCTTGTAATTCAGATAAGGAAATGACACCTTTTTCATCCACGGATAAATAGTCCACCTCATAGCCTTCTTTTTGTAAAGACTTTACAGCTTCCAAAATGGACGGATGTTCAATTTCCGTTGTAATAATATGTTTTCCTATATGAGTATTTGCCTTTGTAACACCAAATATCGCAAAATTATTTGATTCCGTTCCGCCTGCAGTAAATAAAACGAGCGGCTCTTCCGTATGAAGAATATCGGCCATTTGACTTCTTGCCCGATCAAGCAATGTGTTTGCCTCCACACCTGCTGCATGGATGGAAGACGGGTTGGCATAAAAGGATTCATTTACTTGAATAAATGTATTTAAAACCTCTTTTAACGGTTTTGTCGTTGCACTATTATCTAGATAGACAATATTTTCTTTCATATATAATCACACTCTCTTCAAAGCTTGATTTAACGCTATTTATCATAACGCAAACTTTCATAAATGACCACCAACTAATTTTATTTACTAATTAAATCCATCTTTTAATGGAAAATGGGAATCCTTTTTAACAGTTTTCTTTAATAGTAAAGCCACCTTCACAATTGTGAGGTGGCCATTTTTCTTTTAGTTTTGAACTTTTGCGTATAGCTCATCTTGAACTAATTCTTCAATTTTTTTAATCGCACCTGGCTCTGCTAATTCTACCGCTGTCACCGCATCTTCTAATGCTTTTATATAGCGGTATTGATGAAAGGCATCTTCAGCTTGTAATAAAAGCTCATTTACCTTTGAATTGGACGTACGATAACGGTTACCATATTGAATAATTCGTTCAATTAAAATGACATTTTCAATCATTTCTTTCGCATGTTTATTTACTTCTTGAATGCACTTTTCAGCATTTTGTAAATTGCTATGAACATGACTCATATTTAAAGGAATCTCTTGTAAACTTTGCATTACAATGAACAGCTGTTCTTCAGCTTCCTCTAAACGTTTATCCATCTCTTCTGGAATACCTGGTATGTTCGCTTTATTAAGCTGTCGATCCGTCTCTTGTAGTAATCGTTTTAACGAATCTAATTGAGCTCTTGCTTTATTTTCATCAATACGTAAATTTTTCAAGCGATTCGAGAATTGCTCTTGCTCGTCTTGAATTCGTTCGATTTCCTCGCTAATTTCAACTAATTCCTCTTGTAGACTTGAATAAGCTGATTTTTCTTCCTTTACTCGCGAAACAAGTAATTCAAAACGTTTTTGAATGACTTCTAATTGTTTCAAGCCAAGCTTTGGAATTTCAGCTTCTTTTTCTGGAAGATGATAACTACTTTGAACGTAGACCGCTTCATTGCTTATTTCTTTCGTTGCACGTAATACTTCATTTAACGTATTAAAGGTTTCATCACAATTTTGATCAACATATTTTCTTGCGATAACTTCCTTTTCGAGCAAATCATAATAGTTTTCAATTTCATTATTAATTTCATCAAGTCTAGGACCTACTGACGACACGTCTAAAGCTGCTAACTTTTCTTTTAAAGTATCTAGCTCTTTTTCAACATTATCTAAGAAAACATTTAATTCTAAATGGTTTAAATAATACGACTGCTGTTCCATTTCCCGTTGACCACTTCTCAACTCATGGATTGCTGCCGGTATTTTTGTTTGTATTTCCGATAATAATGTAGGTACTTCCGTTAATAAATCAAAAATTATTTGTGATTCGCTATGTAATGCAAGCACGATTTCCCTTGCTTGAAGATAGTTTCCTTCTACCGTTAACCGATCAAATTCTTCAAATTTCGGAACAAAATTTTCTACTCTCGTTTCCAAAGTGCTTAATGCAGGACCAAAAGAATATTGATGGGCAAGTAACGTTTTCCGTGCAGAACGATAATGTTCTTTTAATTGCTCAATTTCAATCCGATTTTTTTCTTCGCTTCCGATCAGTTCATTTAATTCATTTATGATTTGATTTTGTTTCTCGGTACATGTTGCGATATATTCTTCAATTTCCCGTTCAACAACCGAAGCCTTTTTAAATTTGAAACGATCTATGTATTCTTCAGCATCAAAAAGCATCGAATCAATTTTAATTATGTGAACATCGATCACTTCCGTCCACATATTTCGCCATTGTTCAAATTTCTCTTCCGTTTGACCATTCATATTTAAAGCTTTTACTTTTGTAAGCTCCTCAAATATAGGATAATGCTGGATTTGCATTTTTTCTTGTTCAAGTCGCTGTATAACAACACTATGTTTTCGACGGATGATAAGTCCACCGATAAATAATGCTAATAGTACGATGACGACAATGATGATATACTGCATCATAAGCCCCCTATTCCAAAAATCACTGTACCTACTATTTTGTAACTATAATATACCATGTTTTTAGGCATTTGTTTAAAAAAATAAAGGTTTTTGTTAAAGTTAACTAGATTTAATTAAATTATGTAGAATTCGTTCCGGTTTTTCACCATATATATAGCTTAATGAAGAAGACTTTTTACTCGTTCCAAACCTTTAGCTTGTAAACGATATTGATGAAAAATAAATGTAATGGAGGTTGCAAAAATGAAAAAAGATGGCCATATCCATTCCCCTTTCTGTCCTCATGGTACGAAAGATCCATTCGAGCATTATATTGAAAAAGCAATTGAACATGGATTTACCGAAATCACTTTTACAGAACACGCACCATTGCCAACAAATTTCGTTGATCCAACACCTGATAAGGACAGTGGAATGGATCCAAAGGACTTAACAGCTTATATCGAAACGGTTCAACAATTAAAAGAACAATATAAACAACAGATTAAAATAAATGTAGGTTTAGAGATTGATTATATTATCGGCTACGAAACGGAAACAAGAGCTTTTCTCGACATTGTCGGTCCATTTCTAGATGATGCCATTTTGTCGGTACACTTTTTAAAACATAACGATACATATGCCTGCATTGATTTTTCAGATGAAGTTTATTTAAACTTTGCAAAACAAGTTGGTGGAATCGATTCCCTTTATCACTTATACTATGATACAGTTTTAAAATCTTTAGAGGCAAACCTTGGGCGATTTAAACCTCGGAGAATTGGACACCCAACTTTAATTCATAAATTCCAACTTGCCCATGGTGAGAAAATTAACGATCATTCTCGCATTACCGATATGTTAACGAAAATGAAAGAACTCGGTTATGAACTGGATGTCAATAGTGCTGGACTAAGTAAAACCTTCTGTAAAGAACCATACCCTCCAATGCCATACATTGACTTTGCCCGTTCTATATCCTTGCCCCTAGTTTTCGGATCGGATGCCCATAGTGTGAAAGATTTGCATCAACATTATGAAACGATTTATAAAAACGTATGATGGAGGTTAATAGTATGTTTACTAAAATTAATTATGAAGGTCCGGTTTTACAACAATACACAACATTATCAAAACAATTAAATGCGTTATTAGAAGGAGAAAAGGATGTTATTGCGAATTTAAGCAATGCCTCTGCTTTACTAAATCAATTTTTAGATCGGATCAATTGGGTTGGGTTTTATTTAATGAAGGATGGTGAACTTGTACTAGGACCATTTCAAGGATTACCAGCATGTGTACGAATTGCAGTAGGTCGTGGTGTATGTGGTACAGCTGTTTCGAAACGTGAAACGATGTTAATTGATGATGTTCACGCATTTCCTGGTCACATTGCTTGTGATGCTGCTTCTAATTCTGAAATCGTCATTCCTCTTATTAAAAATGATGAAGTGATTGGCGTTTTAGATATCGATAGTCCGTTAAAAGGACGCTTTACTTCAGAAGACAAAGAAGGCCTTGAACTATTTGTTCAAACATTAATGAAATTTTTATAATATCGAATAAAAACTTACTACGTCCCATGGGCTGTAGTAAGTTTTTTATTGATGCGAAGGAAACGATCCATTAAAAACACAAACTTGATTTTTCCCATTTTCCTTTGCATTGTATAGTGCTGTGTCTGCCTGTAAAAAGATTGAATGAAAATCCGGTCGTTGTTCATGATTCCAAAATACTAAACCAGCAGAAATCGTAACCGTTGGGTTCGTTGCTTGCGGAATCGTTCGTAAAAGTTCAGTTGCTATGTTCTCTGCCTCATCCTCTGAAATATTCGGAATGTAAATAGCTAACTCTTCCCCACCCCATCTTGCACAAATTCCACTTGTTCCAATGATTTTATTTAACTGGTTACCAATTTGAACTAATATGTCATCTCCGACTTGGTGACCGTAAGTATCATTAATTAGTTTAAAATTATCTATATCAATTAATAAAAACATTCCGGAACGGTCGTTTTCTAAAGATCTTTCAATAAAACGGTCTAAATATCTACGTGCATATAGCTTCGTTAAATAATCTTGGTTCACCATTTCTTGTAATTGATTACGTAAAACTAAATTCGCAATGGCCAATGATGAATGGTGAATTAACGATTGCAATAATTTAAAACTATCAAAGGAGAAGAAATACGGTTCATGATGCAACACTATACAAAATCCATTTATCCGTTGCTCAACAATCATTGGAATGACCATAATAGATTTAAATAAAATTTCCTTGCCAACAATTCGACTAAAATCCGCGATAAACAATGAATCTTGGCTACTTTCAAAATGTTTTACAACATGTTGGATATATACGGTACTTTCCTCCGTTTTGAAAAAATCCGTTGTAGCTTCAGTAATTTTATATTCATTTCCTTCCTTCAAAACAAAACAAAGTTCCATCGGTTGAAAATGTTGCATCACCTGCTTCTGCAAAAATAGAAACATTTCGTTTAAAGTTAACAGCTTATTCAAATGATGAGAGGTTTCATTGATTAATTGAAGGTCCCGAATTAAACGGTGTGATTGTCGATAAAGTTTAGCATTTTCCAATGCATTTCCTGATGTATGGGCAAGTAATCGAATAAAGTCCTTTTGGGCATTGGAAAAAACATAAGAAATCGGTGCACTTACTTGTAAAATTCCATAAATTGCTTGTCTACCGTTAATAGGAGCATTTAATAAGCAACGGTTTAAATCAAAGGCTTGTTCTATCGTGATCTCTCCTGAAACAAAAGCTTGTATTGTAGTAGGTCGTTCTGATAAATAATCAAATGGTTTTATTTGTAGTTTCGTTTGTCGATCTTGATCATTAGATAAGATCAACTCTACATCAAGATTTGGAAAATTCTCTTGAATTGTAATGAGCATATTTTCCAAAATAAAATCGATATCCATTGTCGAATGGAACAAATCGGTCATGTTATACAATTTTCGATATTGATTTTCATTTTGCCGAATTTCCATCTGTTCATTAATTAAATAAAAGACTTTCGAAATGCAATTGATGAAATCTTCAAAAAAATCAGATTGTAAAAAAGTGAGCCATTCAGGGGAAGATTGAATAAATACAACACCATATTTATCGAAGTGACTCTCTTTTATGAAAACCATATGGTTAAACGGAAAACCTTGTTCTACATCTGTTATATCGACTACCTTTTGTTGTGAAAGAAAGGAATTAAAATAAATCTTTTTCATTTGTTGATAGTCTACTTGTACAGATGAATGAACGTAAAAAGGTTTTAGTGCTGCTTCCCCATCATAAAACAGGAAACAACAATGATGAATATGGAAATGTTGCTCTAAGTAATTTTGTAATAGTAAAGCAAATTCATGAAAACGATTTTGTGAATTGACAGAACTGGTGCATAAGTCTAATAACTCCGATTTCATATAAGTTAATCTCTTCGAATATTCGAACATAACATCACCTTTTCTATATCAATAGAAATAAATTACAAATATATTTGATGAAGAAAGTATACACTTTTTATGTAAAATTAACTATATTTATCCATCAATTTAGGATTTATTATCTATTTTTTATAATACTATAGTATAGCAATTTCAAAAATTTAACAAATATCATTTTACTAAAAATTACCCTCGGTATTTATGGTATACTTATAAAGTTATTCCTTGACTCGAGGCTTAAAAAAATATACAATAATCCTCGTGTAAAATGAATGCAGCAGTTGTATAAGCTGTGCATGTATTTTATTCCTCTAATTTCGAACAAGAATCAAATTAGAAGGTGTATTGTGTAACCCTTTCGGCTGCAAGGGCGAAGATACATGAAAATAAAATGCTGCAAGTGTCGGGTACAACTGGTTTTTGTTTTACAAATACTGATTGGAAACTAAGTTTCAATCAGTGCAAAAAACCAAATTTAAAGGAGGAGACAAACTATGTCTCGTTATACAGGTCCATCTTGGAAAGTGTCTCGTCGCCTTGGTATTTCATTAAGCGGCACAGGTAAAGAATTAGAAAAACGCCCTTATGCACCAGGTCAACACGGTCCAAACCAACGTAAAAAATTATCTGAATACGGTTTACAATTACAAGAAAAACAAAAACTTCGTCATATGTACGGTATGACTGAACGTCAATTCAAAACTTTATTCAACAAAGCAAGTAAATTACAAGGTCTACACGGTGAAAACTTCATGATCCTTCTTGAAACTCGCCTTGACAACCTTGTTTACCGTTTAGGTTTAGCTCGCACTCGTCGTGGAGCTCGTCAATTAGTTAACCACGGTCACATTTTAGTTGACGGTAAACGCGTTGACATCCCTTCTTACAGCGTTAAACCAGGTCAAGTGATTTCTCTTCGTGAAAAATCTCAAAACCTTGCTGTTGTAAATGAAGCAATCGAAGTAAATAACTTCGTACCAGATTACTTATCATTTGATGCAGACAAAAAAGAAGGTACATTTGTACGTCTTCCAGAACGTTCTGAATTATCAGCTGAAATTCAAGAACAATTAATCGTTGAGTTCTACTCTCGTTAATCTTTTTGCTCAAATTAGAAGCAATTTTTCTAAACCTCGAACATTGGGAAACCTTTGTTTTCGGGGTTTTTTAATTGAATTTAATATTAATGGAAATCTTATTATAAAAAATTGCTTGTTACACAAATAAAGTAACAAATGTTGTAACAAACTTCATGAGTGAAAATTTGAAAATTTTAATATGACTACTCAAGAACTAAAATTCTTGTATCAATTGGTTTGAAAAGTTAAATTAAGATTATGCTTAAATCTATCAGACTCTTTATTACTTTTAATAAACTAATAAAAAACACGGTGATTTAAGTTTAAACGTAAATCACCGTGTTTTCGTCTATAAGAACATATCTAAAATTAATACGCCAATCAATCCAATGATTGAAACTATAGAAGTTAACACTGTCCATGTTTTAAAAGTTTTACCTATTGATAAATTGAAGTATTCTTTGTAAATCCAGAAACCTGCATCGTTTACATGGGAGAAACCAACACTACCTGCTCCGGCTGCTAAAGTCATCAGTTCCGGGCTAACACCTGTCGTTGCTACAAGAGGTGCTGCAATACCAGCAGCTGTCATCCCTGCCACGGTTGCTGAACCTAAAGCTACACGTAAAACGGCTCCAATGACCCAAACTAATAAGATTGGAGATAATGAAGAACCTTCCATTAATGACGCAATATATTGATCAATACCGCTGTCGATTAACACTTGTTTAAATGCTCCGCCACCAGCGATGATTAATAAAATTAATGCAATCCCTGCTACAGCTTCAGCGAAAGAATTCATAATTTCTTTCATTGATTTACCACGACTAATCCCAAATGTAAACATCGCCACAATAACAGAAATTAATAATGCTGTACTTGCTGTACCAACGAAATCTGTAAAGGGACGAATTGCTGAATTCGGTGCTGCTAGTTCAATGATTGATTTAATCGCGATTAAAAGAACCGGTAAAATAGCCGTTAGAAGACTCGCTGTAAATCCAGGCATTTCATGCTCTTCAAACTTCTTCGGATTGAATAACCCTTTTGGTATTTCCACTTCTAAATCTTCTTTTTTAAACAACTTTGTAAATAACGGTCCGGCAATAATAATCGCTGGAATGGCAATAATGACACCCCAAATTACCGTTTGACCAATACTGGCTTCAAACACTTCCGCAATGGCCGTCGGTCCCGGATGCGGAGGTACAAAGCCGTGCATTGTAATTAAGGCAGTTGTAACGGGGATACCAATATAAAGGATTGGCACACCTGCTGCAACAGCAATTGTAAATACTAATGGTACTAAAACAACGACACCTGTTTCGAAGAATAAAGCAATACCAACAACAGATGCTGTCACAACAGCTGCTAATTGAACACGTTTTTGTCCAAAGGCATTTAACATAGATGTTGCAATACGTTGGGCACCACCTGAGTCAGTCATTAATTTCCCTAATACTGCCCCAAAAATGATAACCATTGTTAAACTTCCAAGGGAAGAACCTAAACCATTTTGTACAGATGTCATCGCTTCTGCTGGTGACATTCCTTCAAAAATACCGACAACTAAAGACGCAATTATCAGAGAAATGAAAGCGTTTAGCTTTAATCCCATCATAAGTATTAATAGAAGCACAACTCCTATTACGATCGAAACTATTGGCATTGATGATATACCTCTTTCCTTTTTATTAGAATGCCGTGTTTCCACGGCATTCCACCATTTTATTTATTCATGAAAAGTCGGACAAACTTCGTCATTACAGTTTCCATTGCTTGTTGCATATCCGCCATGATTGTGGATAAATGGGCATTTTTACGCTCTTCTTGTGCAAAACTTTCAGCAAGATGACGGGTAGCAGCAAGGGAAACTTCCGTATTGACGTTAACTTTACAAATACCACGAACGACAGCTTCTCGTAGAATTTCATCAGGTGTACCTGATGCCCCATGTAACACAAGAGGTATATCTACTAAATTACGTATTTCATCTAATAAATCTAAACGAATGTTTGGTTCACCTTTATACATACCATGAACTGTACCAATAGCTGCTGCTAAAAAATCAACACCCGTTTCTTCAACGAATTTTTTTGCTTCTATCGGATCTGTTAATGTACCCGCACCCTCTTCTTCATCTGAAAAGGCACCTAATGCAACTGAACCGATTTCAGCTTCCACACTTACACCAGCCATATGGGCAATCTCAACGATTTCCTTTGCTCGACGCGTATTTTCTTCAATTTCATATTTTGAACCGTCATACATGACAGAGGTGAAACCGGCACGAATAGCTCGTACAATCGATTCTTTTTCATAGGCATGATCAAGATGAAGGGCTACTGGAATGGAAGCCTTCATTGCTAACTCCCTAACAAGACTAGCAAACCCTTCCACGTCCACTGTTCCAAAATAACGTTCACCAAGAGCAATAATAACAGGGTGTTGTTGTTGCTCTGCTACGCGAATCGCTGCTTGAACAGTTTCTAAATTAAACACATTGAACGCAGCAACTGCATATTGTTCTTCCTTTGCTTTCAGAAGAATTTCTTTCGTATTCACTAGCATCCCAATTCATCCTCCCTATTTTCGTTGAAGTAGTTCTGCTACTTCTTTCAATGTTGTTTTAGACCCAACATTACCTGGGAAGATGACATATGGTAATCCAGGGAATTTTGAATCATCGCCTGTATACCAAACAGGGATACCCGGTTTCACTTGTCCAGCAACCGTTGCATGTTTTACACCAAGTCCGTTTGTGCCGATATCGCTCGATGTAATACCACCCTTTGCAATAATATAGCTTGGACGAACTTCTAGACGTTGCACAATACTTGTTACTGCATTGGAAATTTTCACAGAAAGCATAAGCTCTTCTTCTTTTTTATTTTCCCCAAGGTCTAAACGTTCTCTTCTTGTATAAACAGACACCGTTTGACCTTTTGCAATCAATTCATTTGTTAATTGGACAATGCGATCTACTTCTGCTTTAAAGGCAGCATCATTTAACACAAGGTGAACATCAAATTCAATAAAGTGGATAAAATCACATTTTTTTAGTTCTTCCAATTGTTCAGTCGTTTTCTTTACATGGGAGCCGACCATAATAAGTCCACCATTTGTAGAATCATCCTTTACTAACTCCTGTCGTGTAAGTAAAGGTCTATCACTCACTCCACCAATAATCTTCGTTAAAGCGGCAGCACTTCTAAACATAAACATTTTGCCTGCGCGCATTGCTCTTATTAATGCAATAACAAACACCTTAACGTCCATATAATCAACAGCATTTACGACAACTTTATTGAAGTTCTCTACTTCCATTAACTGATCTACTAAACGATCAATTTGAAGGGAACGAATATCTTCTAAAGAGAGATAAGTTGCATCGCTTGTTTTATACTTCCCATTTGATTTCTCTTCTGCCCATTCTGCAAGATTCGATGACGTATAGCCAAAAGTACGATCTTTTGCAAACTCTGTTTCACCTGCTGGTACAAGCACATCATCATATTGTACATAATGGACATTGTTAATTGTAAAGCGTCCTCCTTCTTGGAAAAATGGAATGATCACTTCCCCATCAAAACGAGTAGTTGATAAATCTTCAATTGTTTCTTTTAACACTTCTGTTTCTAGTGGATAATGGCCGCGTAACGTTGAGTCACCACGACTAATAAGTATAAATTCTTTATCGAATTTTTTCGCCGTTTGCTCTACTATCGTTGCAATTTCTTTATGAGCTTTTCTAGTTTCATCTGCAGTAAAACCGCGAGAATTCGTTAAAATAAAGAACATCGGATTTTCTTCTGCAAAACCTGCCTCAATACTTTCTTTTGTCCAGTCGGTATAAACGGAAATATGATGAACAGTTTGTATACCTGTTGGATCATCGTCAAGTACGATAATTTTTTTATTTAATTGTGCTAATTCTTTTTCTAATAATTCATTCACCAATTCCGCCTTTGGAAGAGGTAGAAGATTAGATAATGTTTCTTTTGTATTTAAATTTGCCATTACTTTTCCACTCTCTTTACTTCAACATTGGCCAATTTTTCATAGTATTGAACGATGCCGCCATGGTCATCCATTAGTTTCCCATCAGCTTTTAAAGCGTGGAATATTTCAAGTAAATGACTAGATAACGGAAGTGGAACGTCCATATTATGAGCAGTATCCATTACGTTCGTTAAATCTTTCATATTAATAGCAATTGTGCCGCCAGGTTTAAAGTTTCGGTCTAAAATTAATGGTACTTTTGCGTCTAATACAGCACTACCTGCTAAACCACCACGGATTGCTCGGTACATTTTGTCTATATCAATTCCTGCCTTCGCTGCTAATACTAACGCTTCAGACATAGCAGCGATATTTAAGTTAACGATAATTTGATTAGCAAGCTTTGCTGTAACACCACTACCGTTGTCTCCAACTAAAACAATATCTTTCCCTACTGCTTGTAAAACATCTTTAATTGATTCAAAGACATCTTCTTTCCCACCGGCCATAATAGATAATGTACCGTCAATTGCTTTCGGCTCACCACCACTTACAGGGGCATCAATCATATGCACTCCATATTTTGATGCTTCGTTTGCTATTTCCACTGAATCTACTGGAGAAATAGAACTCATATCTATAATAACTAAACCTTTGTTAGCATTTTTTAAAATACCATTTTCACCAAGAATGGTTGATTTCACATGGGGGGCAGCTGGCAACATTGTAATAATACAATCACAAGTTTCACCCATCTCCGCAACTGAACCTGCTGTTGCTCCTGCTTCTACAAGAACATTTACTGCGTCTTGATTAATATCAAATACCATTACATCAAAACTAGCTTTCAACAAATTAAGGGACATCGGTTTACCCATAATTCCTAATCCTACAAATCCAACCTTTTTAGCCAACTTCATTCTCTCCTTCATCTATGTAAGGGAAAAATTCCCTTATTTATATTTCTAAAATATTTTAGTTTCACTTAAAAAAAGCGCTTTCATACTTTCATATAGAATTGTACACATTATTTTGTATTTTGTACACATTTTTATATTAAATGTACACAAAATAAAATAATCTTTATAAAAGTAATAGAAAAACCTATAATAACAATAGGAAATAATTAGGATTATTATTTAACATCAGGAGTCGATTGTTTTGAAGAAAAAAGATGTACATTCTTATACTTACGCATATGAATATTTACGCGATCAAATATTAACAGGTAAAATTGAGCCGAATACAAAACTGACAGAGGAAAAACTTGCCGAGGAACTTAGTATAAGCAGAACACCAATTCGTTCAGCCATTGCAAAACTTGAACAAGAAGGGCTGATAAAAAATAAACGAATTTTTAGTCCAACACCGATCGATATTCGCAATATTTTCCAAGTACGTATTTTATTAGAAAGTTTCGCCGCTCGTTATTGCGCTGATTATATTTCAAAAGATGCGCTAGGAAGACTAAAAGAATGTGTTGAAATTGGGCAAAAAGGGACAATGGAAGAAGTAATGGAAGCCAATTTCTTATTCCATCAAATTATTGTAGAGGAAACCCACAACCCAGAGATCGTAAAAATTATCGATCGAATGCAATCCATCATTTATTTACTTCGAAAAACTGTTGTTCAACAAAAGAGACCACATTTAATCGAAGAACATGCCGCAATCTATAACGCTATCGCTACCCATGATGCCCATCTAGCAGAACAATTAATGATTGATCATTTACAGAAGGATCTTGAATTTAGTATTCATCGCCTCACAAAATAATAAGAAGTAAACCTTTCTTTTCGGAAATCTCTAGTTAAATAGGAAGAAAAACGGGTTATTTCCCCACACTTTCTTAAATAATCAGTAAATATGTTACAAGGCAGATAACACTTTGTAAGATGAAAAAAGGCAATCCAAACAAAATTTGGATCGCCTTTTTTATTAATTAAATTTCACCATATGATATTTTTTCTTCCCACGACGAATGATGGCAAAGGCATCTTCTAAACGATCTTTTGCATCTACCACATAGTGTAGGTCTGTTACCTTTTCACCATTTACTAAAATGGCACCATTTGTTACGTCTTCACGTGCTTGACGTTTTGAAGAAGAAATACTTGCTTCCACAAGTAAATCAACAATATTTTTATCCTCTTTTGAAAGTTCCACGGAAGGAACTCCTGCAAAGGCAACTTTCATTTCATCTACCGATAAACTTTTTAAGTCTCCTGAGAATAAAGCAGCCGTAATACGTTCTGCTTGGTCTAATCCCTCTTCCCCATGAATCAGCTTTGTCATTTCTGCAGCTAATGTTTTTTGTGCTTTACGTAAATGAGGCTCTTCTTGTACTGAAACTTCTAAAGCTTCAATTTCTTCACGGGATAGGAATGTAAAGATTTTTAAATATTTTACTACATCTGCATCGGCAGCATTTACCCAAAATTGGTAAAACTCATAAGGAGATGTTTTTTCTGGATCTAACCATACAGCACCACCCGCTGTTTTACCAAATTTCGTTCCATCTGCTTTTGTCACTAATGGAATCGTAATCCCAAATGCTTTCGTTTCTTCTTCATGGGTTTTACGGATTACTTCAAGACCTGTAGTAATGTTCCCCCATTGGTCAGAACCACCTACTTGAATGCGTACATCATAGTTATCATACAAGTAATTAAAATCGATTCCTTGAATGAGGGTATACGAAAATTCTGTAAAGGAAATTCCAGTTTCAAGTCGAGACGCAATAGTATCTTTTGCAAGTAAATAATTAACATTCACTAATTTCCCATAATCACGTAGGAAGTCAATGACACTTAATTTCCCAATCCAGTCATAGTTATTTACAAGCTTTGCCCCATTTTCTGATTTACTAAAATCAAAAATTCGCTCCATTTGAGCTTTTAAGCCAGCAACATTTTTCGCAATTTGCTCTTCTGTTAATAAATTTCGCTCTGTTGAACGTCCTGATGGATCCCCTATCATTCCTGTAGCTCCACCAACAAGTAAAATCGGTCGGTGTCCCGCTTGTTGGAATCTACGTAACGTTAATAATGGAACGATATGTCCAATATGCATGGAATCTGCAGTTGGGTCTACACCAACATACAAAGAAACCTTTTCTTCATTTAATAATTTTTCCATACCTTCTGCGTCCGTTTGTTGATATAACAAGCCACGCCATTGTAAATCTTCAATTAAAGGGTTTGTCATGTTTTTTCCTCCATTTACATATTTGATTTTATAAAATAATTGATAAACAAAATAAAAAGTCCCCACATGTAACATAAATTACATGCAGGGACGTTCATTACAAAAACGCGGTACCACCCAGCTTGAAGAAATCTATCAATAAGATTTTCTTCCTCTCATTATCGTTTTAACGCAACGGGGTCGTTCAAGCTCCAAGAACGTAATTCATGTTTTACATTATGTCTAGCTTTCACCAGCCGCTAGCTCTCTATAACAGGGAATGTAAACATTACTTCAGACTCATCTACACTTGAAAAACTATTATAGTATATTGTACTCTTCCTAAATTGATTGTCAATAAATATATTAACACATGTGGGAAATATGCTATAATAAACAGGATTTTAAGGGGGTCGAGAAAGTGAAAGAATGGTTAAGTCATTTAAAAAATAAATTGAAACATATCAATGAAAAAATAGATACCTTGGCTTCATCCAAAAAAATGAGTCGATTAAGAATTACTGGTAGTGTGATATGGAACTTAGCTCTCATATTTTTAATCTTCCTAACTACTGCGATCGTATTCGTTGGCGGTATAGGACTTGGCTATTTTGCATCCCTCGTAAAAGACGATCCACTCCTTTCTAAAGAAGAAATGAGGGAACAGATTTATAGCTATGAAGAAACGAGTGAAATGTATTTTGCAAATGAAGTTTACATAGGGAAAATTCGTACTGATATCGAACGAAGAGAAACTTCTATTAATAAAGTATCTCCTACTTTGATTAATGCAGTACTTGCGACAGAAGATGAATATTTCCGGGAGCACGATGGAATTGTCCCTAAAGCCGTCCTTCGTGGAGTATTCCAAGACTTTACGAACTCCTCTACCCAAACAGGAGGGTCCACTTTAACACAACAATTAATTAAAAACCAAATTTTAACGAATGAAGTTTCCTACGAACGAAAAGCTAGAGAAATTTTACTTGCGTTAAGATTGGAAAAATTTATGTCGAAGGAAGAAATATTAGAAGCTTATTTAAATATTATTCCTTACGGTCGTAATGCTTCAGGAGTTAACATTGCCGGTGTCGAAACTGCTGCCCAAGGTATTTTCGGTGTCTCCGCAGCTGATTTAACATTACCACAAGCTGCCTATATTGCTGGAATTCCACAAGCACCCTTTGCCCATACACCTTTCACCAATACAGGTGAACTAAAGGATGCTGAAGGTTTAAAACCGGGAATTGACCGAATGAAAACTGTTTTAAATCGAATGCTTACAGCTGGCTACATAGATCAAACTGCATATGAACAAGCGGTGAATTACGATATTACAAAAGATTTCCGTAAACCGGAACCAGAAGCAATTGATAAATATCCATACCTTACTTATGAACTGGAAGATCGAGCAAAGAAAATTTTAGCTGAAAAGCTTGCAGAAAAAGATGGCATTGATCCACAACGTTTAGAGGAAGAAGAAAACTTAAAGGAAAAATATATGATTTTAGCCGATCGGGATTTACGTTCTGGTGGTTATAAAATTTACTCTACTATCAATAAAGAAATGTATGACGCGATGCAGGAAGCTGCTAAAAACTTCAAAAGCTACGGTTATACGTATACTTCCACAAAGGTAAATGAAGAAACAGGCAAAGAAGAAGTGGTAGAAGAACCTGTTCAACTTGGTGGAATGATGATTGAAAATGGCACAGGAAGAATTTTAAGTTTTGTCGGTGGTCGGGATTTCAAACTTGAACAATTGAACCACGCAACACAAGCACAACGCCAAAACGGTTCGACGATGAAACCATTATTAGTTTATGCACCTGCCGTTGAATATGGAGTAATTGGTGCAGGAAGTCCTGTAGTAGACGTGAAGTTTTCTTATAGAGGCTGGTCACCTTCCAACTATTCTGCAACGCAAGAAATGGGTATTATTCCTGCCCGAGAAGCTTTAGCAAAATCACAAAACTTAGCTGCTATACGTTTATATGATTCAATTAGAGATAGACAACCTACATCCTATTTAGAAAAAATGGACTTCTCTACTTTGAGAGAAGGTGAAGGTGATAACTTATCGCTAGCTATCGGTGCAATGCATACAGGACCAACAGTAGAAGAAAATACAAATGCCTTTGCTACCTTTGCTAATGGAGGTCAATTCATTGATGCCTATATGATTGAGCGAATTGAAGATTTAGATGGTAATGTCGTTTACGAGCACAAAGCAGAACCTGTTCCTGTATTCTCGCCTGAGACATCTTATATCGTTACCGATATGTTAAGAGATACTTTAGAATATGGTACAGCGACAAAAGCAAGACGTAATTTAAAATTCTCTGCTGATTTTGCTGCTAAAACAGGTACGACACAAGAGTATAAAGACGTATGGTTAGTCGGTTATAATCCGAATGTAACATTAGGTGTTTGGATGGGTTATGACAAACCGAAAACCCTTAGTCGTTTTAATAATACGTACGGACAGCCAAGTGAACGAGTAAACTTACTTTGGGCGAAATTGATGAATTCCCAATACGATGCAAACCCTGAATTAGTGGATACGGATAAACAATTTGCACGACCGAAAAATGTAATTTCCGCTTCCTTCTGTGGAATTTCCGGGGATGCTCCATCGAAGGCGTGTTCTCAAGCTGGTCTTGTTCGATCCGATTTATTTAATCGAAATGCCTTTGTTCCAAGTCGTACTGATGATAGTTTAATTTCGGCATCATCGGTTATGATTAATGGAAAAGCATATCGCGCTCTAGAATCTACTCCTAGTGAATTTGTTATTAAAGGAGGGGCCGGTATAAACCCTGATTTTGCAGATAAAATGCTCGGTAGATTAGGAGGAGATCCTTCTAAACTATGGCCAAAGAGTGAAAATAGTAAAGTCGTTTCTTCAGCTAAATTTAATGCCGATGACAAGGCACCTAATGGTGTCAAAGCATCATTAAAAGGGGCAACAATGACTTGGTCAAAATCGTCTTCGAATGATGTCGTCGGTTACAGAGTGTATGAAATTACTGATGGCAAACGTTCATTAGTTGCTACATTAAAAGACGGTCAAAGTCTGAAATTCACAGTGGCAAAAGATCGCTCTTACATGGTAGTAGCTGTCGATATAACAGGTAAAGAGTCTTCCCAATCTAATACGATAGCTACAAAAGAAGTCGAACCTAAAGAACCGACTAAAGAAGAAAATAAAGATGCAGACAAAGATGCTAACAAAGATAATCAAAATAATGATGCTAACGCAGGAACTGATAAAGATACGGATGGCAAAACAAACGATAAAGATTCCAATACGGATACCGGAAAAAATCCTGATAAAGAAACAGGTTCTGGTACAGATAAACCTGCAGCTGGAGTCAACAGTGGTTCTACCGATACCAATCAATAGATTCATAAATAAAGCGCAATCTCAACTAGTTGAGATTGCGCTTTTGTTTGTTAATAACACTTTTTTCAAAATTTCTACTGCTTCGTCCATCTCTTCCTTCGTAACAGTTAATGGTGGTAGTAAACGAAGGACATTAGGGCCTGCCCCTACAAGCAATAACCCCGCTTCTTCTGCTTCCGTTACAAAATGGGAGACATCCATACCACAATCAATGCCAAGGAGTAACCCTTTTCCACGAATAGCAAATTGATCTTTTGGTAGTGTTTCATGTAATTTTTGAAGGAGGTAGTTTGATTTTTCTTGTACATCTTCTAAAAAGAATTGTTCAAAAACAATATCGATAACCTTTTGAGCTACAGCAACAGCTAATGGATTTCCACCAAATGTTGTACCGTGGGATCCAGGGCCAAATGTTTCATACAATTCACTAGTTGCTAAAATTCCAGCAATCGGGAATCCTCCACCTAACCCCTTTGCAATCGAAACAATGTTAGGTTTTAAAGGTGTTTGCTCGAAGGCAAAGCGTGTACCGGTACGACCGATACCTGTTTGTACTTCATCGACAATTAGTAAAATCGAATTTTTTTCACAAATATCTTGAATCGCTTGAGCAAATGGTTCTGTAACTGCATGAACACCACCTTCACCTTGTACAACTTCAAGCATAATAGCAGCTACTGAATCATCTACCTTCTCTTGTAAAGCTTCCACATCATTAAAAGGTAAATAAATAAATTGGTCTAGCAGCGGCCCAAATCCTTGATGTATTTTCTTTTGTCCTGTAGCCGACATCGCTCCAAACGTTCGACCATGAAAAGAATTTTCAAAAGTAATAATACGGTGTTTTCCAGTATATTTTCTTGCTAGTTTAATAGCAGCTTCATTGGCTTCTGCACCACTATTACAAAAAAGGGCATGGGACAAATGATTATTTTTTATTAAACTTTCCGCTAAAACCACTTGACCTGGACTTTCGAACAAATTACTAGTATGCCAAATTTTTTCACTCTGTTCTTTAATGGTTTCCACTAAAGAAGGGTGGGCATGACCAAGACTGCAAACCGCAATACCACTCGTAAAATCTAAATATTGTTTTCCGTTGGAATCCGTAACGACTGTTCCCTTTCCCTCTACCAGGCTAATAGGTCTTCTTGAATAATTATTAAATAATGCATTCATTTTTGTTTTGCACCCCTTATATTTTATTTAGAGACGACATTTTCACTAAAGGAAGGAACAATCGTCGTTCCGATTAACTGGTCATTCACAATTTGGACTGAAGGAATTCCTGAATTTAAAACTTGAATAGCACTTTGAACTTTTGGGATCATTCCCCCATAAATTGCTCCTTCCTCAATCCACTTCTCGATTAAACTAGGTGTAGCTTCTTTCCTGTATACGTCATTGACTCGTATCCCACAAACATCTGTCACAAGTAATAAGCTTTCTGCCTCTATCGCTAACGCGACTTCACTTGCCACCGTATCCCCATTTATGTTGAGCCCCTGACCGTTCATTGCGGTACCAACACAAGCAACGACCGGAACAATTTGTTGTTTACACAATTGAAGCAGTAAATCGGTATTCACATTCATTATTTTCCCTACATATCCATAAGTATCAAAATCTAATAATTCACACTGTAGCAATTGACCATCAAAACCATTTAACCCTATAGCGGTTATTCCTGCTTCATTTAACTCTCCTACAAGTGTAGGATTCACTTTTCCGATTAATGTAGATTGCACAATATCCATCGCTTCTTTACTCGTGATTCGAATCCCATTTAATACTTTTGATGTTATATTTTGCTTTTCTAACTCTCGATTGATAGCAGGTCCCCCACCATGAGTAATGATGATATCATACCCACTTTGTTGTAAAACTTTAAAATTAGAAAAGAAGGTTTTATTTAAACCTTCTAATGTACTTCCACCAAGTTTAATAACAATTTTTTTACGATCGGTAGGATGCATTGATTTGGACATAATCATATGTTAAATCACACCCCCACGCTAATCCGTGTCCATCACCTTGGGCTAAAGAAACGGTAATTTTTACTTCATTGGATTTTAAAATATCCGTTAATTGTTCCTCTGAAAACGGAAAAGGTTCACCATTTTGAACCATAAGGGCAGGTCCGATTTTAATAGAGATTTTTTCAGGATCAATGCTGGCACCACTGTAACCAACAGCTGCAATAATTCGGCCCCAGTTGGCATCATTACCAAATACAGCTGTTTTGACCAATGGGGAGCCGACAACCGTTTTAGCAATTTTCCGTGCTTCTTCGTCATTTAAAGCACCATCAACTTTTACTTCGATTAACTTCGTTGCTCCTTCCCCGTCACGGGCAATCGATTTAGCTAAGTCCTCTGCAACAGCCTTTAATGTTCGATAAAAGTTATCCCAATCAGGATGGGACGGTGATAATGGGTCATTCCCCGCTAATCCATTTGCCATTACGATTACCGTATCATTCGTAGATGTATCCCCGTCTACAGTTATGGCATTAAAGGTTAGCTCCGTAATTTCTGACAGAGCTGCTTGCAATTCCTTTGATTCAATGTTGGCATCGGTTGTAATAAACCCTAGCATTGTAGCCATATTAGGTTCAATCATACCGGAGCCTTTTGCTGTACCGGAAATGATTATTTCTTTCCCATCAATAAGGGTACTATAGGATGTATTTTTCATAACCGTATCTGTCGTTAAAATAGCCTGAGCGAAATCAATACCGTTTTCAAGGGATTTTCCCAATTGAAGTTTTTCAACTCCAGTTCGAATAGGTTCCATCTTCATCATTTCGCCTATCACGCCCGTTGAAGCTACCCCAACATAAGAAGGGGAAATACCAAGCTTATTAGCTGCTAACTTTTGCATTTCATATGCATCGGCCATGCCTTGTTTTCCTGTACACGCATTGGCATTTCCTGAATTAACGATGATGGCTTGCATTTTACCAGTGTTATAAACAACTTCCTTTGTAACAAATAATGGTGCAGCTTGCACAGCATTTGTTGTAAATACACCCGCAACACTGGCAGGTACTTCACTAGCTAAAATAGCTAAATCCTTTTTCTTATGTTTTATACCACAATGAATACCTGCAGCAGAAAACCCTTTTGGTGCAACTATATTTTTACTAGATATTTTTTTCAATTCATATAATACGTTTGACATTTTTCTCCCCCTTAAATAAATAACGGTATGACATCCAAACCAAATGTTTGAGGCATATGAAATTGAACGTTCATATTTTGAATCGCTTGCCCCGCAGCTCCTTTTACTAAATTGTCGATGACGCTTACAATTGTTGCTCGATTCGTTCTTTCATCTAGTTTCACTAAAATATCGCAATAGTTCGAACCTTTTACTCGGCTTGTTCCTATCGATGTGCCGCTAGAAACAACACGGACAAATGGATGATCTTTATACGTTTCCATTAAACATTCCGTTAACTGTTCATTAGAAACGCCATTGATTACTGGTGCATATGTTGTCGCTAAGATTCCGCGTGTCATCGGAACTAAATGGGTATTAAAAGTAATTGTCGTTTTCACATCCGCAAATAGCTCAATCGCCTGTTCAATTTCAGGAATATGTTGATGTTCATTTACTTTATAAATTGAGAAGTTTTCATTCATTTCACTATAATGGGTTGTTTGTGAAAGTTTATTTCCTGCTCCAGATACACCGCTTTTCGCATCAATGACTAAGTAGTTAGGATCAATTAACCCTTCTTTTATTAACGGTAATATGGAAAGTAAAACAGCGGTCGGATAGCAACCTGGATTGGCGACTAAATGGGCTAATTGAATATTCCTTTCATTCCATTCAGTTAGTCCATAAACACTTTGCTTCACAAGCTGTTTCGGAGCAGGCTGTTTGTTATACCATTTTTCAAATACCTCTAAATCCTTTAATCGATAGTCTCCCGATAAGTCGATTATCTTCGGTCCTACACCAACTAGAGGAGGTAATAGAGTACTTGTTACCCCTGAAGGAGTACTCGTAAATACAACATCTAAATGGGCTAGTGTCTCTATATCGATTTTTTGTAATGGCGTATCTTGTATCGTTAATAAATGACCAAACTTTGATGAAAAAATGGCTCCTTCATCTGAAGATGTAAACAGTTCTATCTGTTGTACTTCTGGATGATTGTGTAAAAATCGAATAAGTTCTAATCCACCGTAACCAGTAGCCCCGATAATACCAACTTTCATATAGTTCACCCCTATAATTTGAAAACACACCCCAAATATTTTGACATGAGTTTATGTATTTTTATGCCAATCTGTTAATATACTTTTTTTACATCTAAGATAAGGATAGTATAATTCTGCATAAATATTTAGTCAACTGTATTTTTAATAATTTTTTAAACAAAAAAAAGGAATATCCATCATTAAAACCGATGAATATCCTTCATTTCTTTGTATAAATATGAATATAACTAGAAACATTTCCGTTATTATATGAATGAATAATTATTAATCTTCCATTGTCGATAAGTCTCCTGTTGGAAGATTTAATTCCCAAGCTTTTAAAACTCGACGCATAATTTTACCGCTCCGTGTTTTAGGAAGCTTTTCTTTAAATTCAATTTCACGGGGAGCAGCATGAGCAGCAAGACCGACTTTTACAAAATGTCGTATATCTTCTGCTAATTGTTCCGATGGTTCTACTCCTTCACGTAATGCAATAAAGGCTTTAATAATTTCTCCCCTTATCGGATCTGGTTTACCAATGACTCCAGCTTCGATGACGTCAGGATGTTCCAACAATTTACTTTCTACTTCAAAGGGACCTACCCGTTCTCCAGACGTCATAATAACATCATCAACCCGTCCTTGGAACCAGAAATAGCCATCATCATCTTTATAAGCTGAATCTCCTGAAACATACCATTCTCCCTTTAAAAAATAAGAGTCATATTTTTCAGGATTTCCCCAAATTTGTCGCATCATCGACGGCCAGCCTTTCCGAATAGCTAAATTACCCATTGTAAACGGCGGAACTTCATGTCCTTCATCATCCACAATCGTTGCATAAATCCCAGGTACTGGTTTTCCCATTGACCCAGGCTTAATATCCATTGAAGGATAATTACAAATAATATGACCACCTGTTTCTGTCATCCACCACGTATCATGAATTCTATGTCCTAATTCATCCATTCCCCAACGGATGACTTCGGGATTTAATGGTTCCCCTACTGATAATACATGACGAAGGGAAGAAAGATCATATTGCTCTAAAATACTAGAACCTGCACCCATTAACATTCGAAAGGCGGTTGGCGCACTATACCAAACGGTTACACCGTACTGCTCAATAGCTCCATACCAACTTTGTGGGCTAAAACGTCCACCTATTATTAAATTCGTCGCACCGTTTAACCATGGGCCGAAAATTCCATAGGCGGTTCCTGTCACCCATCCAGGATCTGCGGTACACCAATAAATATCTTGTTCTTGTAAATCAAGAACCCATTTCGCTGTTTGATAGTGTTGAATCATTGCATTATGAACGTGTAAAACGCCTTTTGGGGCACCCGTTGAACCTGAAGTATAATGCAATAACAGTCCATCTTCTAAATCAACCCACTCTATATTATAAAAGCTAGAAGCTTCCTTTAACCTACGATTAAAATCAATTATTTTTCCACTTTCTTCTACTTGTTCCCCAACAAGGAAGATTGTTTCTAAATGCGGTAACTTCTCGATTGGTACTCGGTTTAAAAGACTCGGGGTTGTTACAAGCGCTTTAGCCTGACTATCTGCTAGACGATCATAAACAGCACCCTCCATAAAGGCTTCAAACAATGGGCCAACAATGACACCCATTTTAATAGCACCCAATAAAGAAAAATATAGCTCAGGTGAGCGGGGCATAAAAATAAATAAACGATCACCCTTCTGTAAGCTTGAGTTTTCCTTTAATACGTTCGCTGCTTTGTTGGACAACCGCATCATGTCATAAAAGGTATAACTTTCTTTTCGAATCCCATCATCAAAAAATAACGCTACCTTATTTTTTCTAAAGCTTTCTGCATGTTTGTCGATTGCCTCATACGCTGTATTAACCTTCCCCGTTGTATACCAACTAAAGGATTTTTCAGTTTCTTGCCAATTAAAAGTTGCAACTGTTTCATCATAATTTTCTAAATGATGATTCCCCGTAACAATCGCTAGTTTGTCCGTAATTTTTATCCCCATAAAAATTACCCCTTTCATCAATTTCGAATGCTTAAACGAAATAATCCACTTATTCAAAATAGTTTTTGAAATGCTAATCTATTTCTCTATTCAAATAAGCTAATCATATTTTACAATATTCAGAACATTTTGAGTCGAATGTTTTAAATTTTGAAATAATTCATGCATTTTTAACGAAATTCAGCGATTTTGTGCATAATTTATCATATAATGGATTTATCATTTTTTGTGGAGCGAATTGGAATGGAACATATTAAAAATTTTTATTCAGTAGAAATGGAGACGAAACATGGAATTGTAATCGTAGAAGGTCCTGTCCCATCGGAACAATTACAGCTTTATGATTTCCATGAAGATTTAGTATCCTTTAGACCCCCAATGCAACAGAAAAAAGCTTTAGTAGGAATAGCAAACCTTGAAGAAGGACGAATTGTCATTATGCGTAATGGAAACACCGTCGTTGGTTATGTAACTTATCTATATCCCGATCCAATGGAAAGTTGGTCAGATGATCCTATAGAAAACATGATTGAATTAGGAGCAATAGAAGTCATTCCGAGCTATCGAGGTTTTGGTGCAGGAAAAAAGTTATTACAAGTTTCTTTCATGGGAGATGAGATGGAAGATTATTTAGTTATTACGACGGAATATTATTGGCATTGGGATTTAAAAGGAACTGGTTTAAATATTTGGGAATACCGAAAAATGATGGAGAGAATGATGAATGTGGTAGGCTTCGAATATTACCCAACCGATGATCCAGAAATTTGTTCCCATCCAGCAAATTGTTTAATGGCCCGAGTTGGAAAACGGGTAAATGACGACACATTAGAACGCTTCGACAAGTTACGTTTTAGAAATCGATATATGTATTAACGAGGGGGAAATTAGATGATTATTGAAGAAATTATGAATAAAGATGTCTATTCGCTATTACCTTCTAATACTGTCAAAGATGCTATCCAGCTATTGAAAGAGAAAAAAATAAGACATTTACCTATAGTGGATGATCAAAATTATGTTGTTGGAATCATTACACAACATGATTTAAAAAATATACTACCTACTTCATTAACAGATGATGAAAATCAAGTTACTTATGACACTACTTTAGACAAAATTATGGTAAAGAATCCGTTAATCGGTCATCCCCTTGATTCAGTCGAGGATGTTGCCCTTACTTTATATGAATCAAAGATTAGTTGCTTACCTATTGTTACCGGTGGAAAATTAGTCGGGATTGTTACAACAACCGATTTACTTTATACATATATCGAGCTAACAGGTGCTAACAAACCTTCTTCCAAAATTGATATTAAGGTAACGGACAAGCCAGGTATTTTATCAAATATAGCCGAAGTATTTAAAAAACATAAAGCAAACGTTTTAAGTGTTTTAGTTTATCCAGATTCTGAAAATGACCATTCAAAAATTTTATCTATCCGAGTTCAAATTATTAATCCTCTTTTAATTATTGAAGATTTACGAAAAGAAGGCTTCCATGTTTTATGGCCAAATTTACCGGGGATAGAACTATGATGAAAAATGCCGTATTTATTTATTCTCCTGAACAACTCGGATATAAATTTTCAGATTCACACCCTTTTAATCATACACGCTTACTTTTAACGATGGACTTATTGAAAAATATTGGTGCCCTATCAGATGATGATATTATACCGGTAAGGGTTGCAACAGATGAAGAAATCGCCCTTGGACACGATTTAAAATATATCGATACGGTAAAAAAAGCAGGACACGGTTTACTAACCCCACAGCAATGTGAAATGTATGGTATCGGCACTGAAGATACGCCTATTTTCACAAATATGCATGAAGCAAGTGCACTATTAGTAGGAAGTACATTACAAGCTGTGGATTATGTGATGCAAGGGAAAAGTAGGCATGCTTTAAACCTTGGTGGAGGACTCCATCATGGTTTCCATGGCCGGGCTTCAGGTTTTTGTATATACAATGATAGCACTGTTGCTATACGCTATATCCAAGAAAAATATAATGCAAGGGTATTATATATCGATACGGATGCCCATCATGGAGATGGTGTTCAATGGGCTTTTTATGATGATCCTGACGTCTGTACCCTTTCCATCCATGAGACTGGACGCTACCTTTTTCCTGGCACTGGCAATGTGACAGAACGGGGGAACGGTCAAGGATACGGTACATCCTTTAATTTTCCAATCGATGCCTTTACAGAAGATGAAAGCTTTTTAATGATTTATGAACAAGCCGTTAGAGAAGTATTTGACTATTTTAAGCCCGATGTCGTCATTACTCAAAATGGTGCGGATGCCCATTATTTCGATCCCCTTACCCATTTATATGGCACTATGAAAATCTATCAAGAGATTCCGAAACTAGCCCATAAGCTAGCCCACGAATATTGTGATGGGAAATGGATAGCAGTAGGTGGCGGAGGTTATGATATTTGGCGTGTTGTTCCGAGGGCTTGGTCCTTTATTTGGACCGAGATGAAAGACTTGCCTTGTCCATCAGGTCCCCTACCTGCCCAATGGTTAGAAAAATGGCAGCCCCAATCACCGGTTCCTTTTATCCCAACGTGGGAAGACCCTACTCCATTGTATGAACCAATTCCCCGTAAAGCAGAGATTGAAGAAAAAAATGCTCAAATGTTAATGAAAGCATTACATATTATTCGCAATCAAGCAAAATAAAAAAGACAACTCAACATAAAGTGTACCCTTTGTAAAGGACATTTTTAAAAAAGGCTTTTAAGCAACTTGAAGAAGATGGTGACTGTATTGTGC